>NZ_RZRR01000064.1:0-11446 GCF_003998555.1 Mesorhizobium sp. M7A.F.Ca.CA.002.09.1.1
CACCAGATCTGGCTTCTTCGTATCGGCGAACAACCAGGTCATGGCGCTTACCACGCAATCGGCCGGGGTGCCGGAACAGGCGTACCAGTTCGGTTTGAGGCGCCGCATGGTCAACGGCCTGGCAATCGTCAATGACGAGCCGGCGGCGGTGCGCTTGCCGTCGGGCGCGACCACCCAGACATCGCCGCTCAACGCGCTGGCGGCCGCGACCAGACGGGCAAGCCCCGGCGCTTCGATGCCGTCATCGTTGCAGATCAGAATTCTCATCGTTTTCTTGCCTCCGACACCACTATGCGCTGGCCGGTGCGGCATTGCGTGCGCAGCGAGGGGATGTGGGATTGCAGGTCGCCGAGAAGATCCGGCGTGCAGGAATGGCCGAGTGCCGCGGGACGGCCGGCCTTCTCCCAGATATCGACATTGCCCGACAGCGTCGGATGGGTCGGCATGCGTACCCAGTCCGCCCGACCGGCCTTGTGCAACACATCGCCCGGCGAACCTGACGGCAGATGCCCGGTAAGCAGCACCGGAAAACCGGAATGGTCGGCACGCGGCAAGAGGCGCGACGATGGGCCGGCTTCACCCATGCCGTCATCCGCCAGCAGCGGCATGGACGGCAGGGGATCGGCATCGGTCCAGTCGGCTGCGTCTTGCAGGCGGCGGCGCAGCAACGTTGAAACGCCCGGCAACAGGGCTGCCGTGGCGCCGATCTGCGCTTCCAGGGACGAGCGCATGCCGGCATGGATGGCGAACGGCCCTGGCAAGGCCGCGATCAGCTCCAGCGACCGACCCGAGAGCGGCGTCGGCAAAAGACACCCGCCCGAATGCCTCGCAACCCATTGCGAGATTTCGCGCGCACGCGCCGCCCCCGGCACCGGATCGGCGCCGTAGGAAGCATCGAGGACAAGCAGGTCGCAGTGCGGGATCGTGTCCATGACGAAGACATTGCTGTCCGGCACCACATCGGCGGAATAGGCGACGCGGCTCTCGCCATCGTCCACGGCAAACCAGACGCCGCCCACGACATGCCCGGAGCGTCCCGTCCGGATCGTGAAATTGCCGCTGTTCAACGTGTCGCCGGGTTCGAACAATTCGAGGCGATCTTCGGGAAAAGGGAACCGCCTGAAATCCTCGGGCTCAGCATAGCCGGCGAGCGTGGCAGGCGCCTCGTCGCGGGTCTCGGCGGTCATGAAGATCGGACCGGCATAACCGCGCGACAGCAGCCAGCTCAGCGCGCCGATATGATCCTCATGCGCATGCGAGACGAACAGCGCATCGATGTCGGCGACCGAGCCGTTCAGCGCCGGATAGTAGTCCGCCCCCGAGGCGCCGACCTTGATGCCGACGTCGAGCAGGATGCGATCCTTGCCGCTGCAGACAGCAAGGCTGGTGCGGCCCTTTTCGCCAAAGCCGCCGAGCAGGTCGAGCATCATCACGATGCCGCCCCCGCCGCCGGGATCAGCCAGCCGGAGCGTATCCGCAGGCGTGCCTGGGCTCCGCTCTCCAGCGCGACTGGATCGGGCTGTGCGAAATGCAAGGTGAGGTCGGGATTGGTCGAAGGCGTGAATTCGATGCGCGCCGAGCCACCCTGGTAGATCACCCGCTTGACCAGACCATCGAAGCCGGGACCGTCCGGCGACACGTCGAGATCGGCCGACCGGCAGCAGACCTTTGCCCCGGTTCGCGGCCGCTCGCCTGGCCGGCAGCGGACAACCAGTTCCGCGCCGAGAACGCGGACCTTGCAGTGCCCTCTTTCTTCCGCGCTCAACACATCCGCAGGCAGCAAAATGCCCTGCGAAATGAAGGAAGCCACCATTTCATTTGCCGGCTCATGATAGAGTTCGCGTGGCGTCGCCAGCTGGGCAAGACGCCCGCCATCCATCACCGCGATCCGATCGGCCAGCGCCATCGCCTCGGCCTGGTCATGGGTGATGTAGACGATCGTCGTGCCCGTGCGCTTGTGGAAGGACGCGAACTCGTCCTCCATCGAAGCCCTCAGATGCACGTCGAGATTGGCCAGCGGCTCGTCGAACAGAACCAACGAGGGCGCGGCGACAAGGCAGCGCGCCAATGCCACGCGCTGGCGTTGGCCGCCGGACAGATTGGCCGGCCGACGCTCGCCCAGCCCTTGCAGATTGACCAGGGCGAGTGCGTCTTCAACCTTCTGGCGCGCGACGGCCTTGTCGAGCTGCGCCACCTTCAGCGAATAGCCGATGTTTTCGGCGACCGTCATGTGCGGCCACAGCGCGTAGTTCTGGAAGACGATGCCGACGCGCCGCTTTTCCGGCGCGACGCTGCCGCCCTTGCCCGACACGACCTCGCTGCCGATACGGATCTCGCCTGACGTCACCTTCTCGAATCCGGCAACGAGCCGCAGCAGCGTGGTCTTGCCGCAGCCGGACGGCCCGAGCACTGCCAGGAACTCGCCGTCGCCGACATCGATCGATACGTCCTTGACGGCATCGAAATTGGCGAAGCTCTTGGTCACATTGTCCAGGCTCAATCGCGCCATGGCAGCACTCCGGTCGGAAGGTAGGGGGCAAGCAGATTGGTCACCAGCATCAACAGGAAAGTGACCGCCACAGTGATGACGGACATCGCCGCCGCATAGTTGGAATCGCCGCCCTGCTCGAAGGAAAACATCACGACACCGATCGTCTCCGACCCGGACGACCACAGCAGCGCCGAGACGGTAAGTTCGCTGAGCGCCGTCATGAAGATCAGTAGTCCGCCGGCGATCGCCGCCGGTGCCACCAGGGGAAAGATGATCGTGCGCATGCGCGTGAACAGCCCGGCGCCCGCTACTTGCGCCGCCTCCTCCAGCGCCCGGTCGATCTGGTGATAGCCGCTGATGGTCGGCCGCAGCGCCAGCACCAGGAAACGGGCGAGATAGGCGTAGAGGATGATCCAGACGGTGTTGTAGAGCTGGATGCCGGTGAGCGGGATCGGCCGCAGGAACATGAGCAGCGAGGCGATCGCCAGCACCACGCCGGGCAAAGCATAGGGCAGCTCGACCGACAGATTGAGCAGCCGCACCCAGCGCTGCTTGCCCCATGCGATCAGATAGCCGATCGGCACTGCGACCAGGACCGCGAAGAAGGCCGCCGCGATCGACAGCCAGAAGCTGTTGAAGAAGGCGCGGCTGGCCGCGTCATGCTCGAACAGCACGAAGCGATAATTGTCGAGCGTTGCCGTCTTGGCGGTGAGCGCGATGCCGTAGCCCGGCACCAGCGATGTCAGAACCAGCCCGAACAGCGGCAGGAACAGCACCACGATGATCAGCAGCCACATGCCGGCCTGGACCGTAGGCCGCCAGCGACCGAGTTCATAGGGTTCGGCCGAAAGCGACGTGGAGCTGATGCGATAGTCGCGGCGGCGGCTCATGATCTCCTGGGCAAGGATACCCGCCATGGCGATGATGCCGATCAGCACCGATAGGAATGCGGTTTCGCCGAGCACGGCGGGGCCGCCGCCGGCCAGCTTCTGATAGATCAGCGTCGGCAGCACGAGATAGTTGGCGGGAATGCCGAGAAAGGCCGGAATGCCGAAATTGCCGACGCATGAGACGAAGGCAAGGGCAGCGGCCGCCATGATCGACGGCGTCATCAAGGGCAGCACGATGGTGACCAGCACGGTGAACCAGCCGGCACCGCCCGCCCGCGCGGCTTCGACCAGCTCGCGCGGCAGCTTGCGCAGCCCGGCGCGCACCAACAGGAAAACCAGCGGGCCATACTGCACGCCGAGCAGCAGGATGATGCCCGATGTCGAATAGAGCGGGTTCCTGGTACCGAGCGGCGGTGCCGCCCCGAACAGCTTGAGGAACGGGCTTGCCGGGCCGAACAATTGCAGCCAGGCCAGCGCCGTCACCTGCGGCGCGATCATCAAGGGCATGACGTAACAGAGCACCATGGCGCTGCGAGCGCGGATATCGGTCAGAGTGACGAGGACGGCCACCAGCGTTCCAGACAGCACCGCAAGCAGGGTGCCGCCGATACCGACGACCAGTGTGTGCCAGGTGGCGATCCAGGTCGCCGGACTGGCGAGCCCCGCCTTTATCGCGACGGTCGACAGCGTGCCGCCGGGCGCCACGATCTCCTTGATCAGGCGCAGCATCGGCAGCAGGGAAAGCAGGACGATGACGATGGCTACCGCCGCCGTCAGGACCATTTCCTGGCCCCGGCTTTCCCTGATCCGTGTTGACATGATTGCGTTTCCTGGGGTCGATCAGCCGATGCGATCGGGGTTTTGCCCGTCAGGGATACCGCTGGGACGGCACCCCTGACTGGATTGCCGGCTCAGCCCCCGAACAATTCCGAGAACTTCGCCTTGTCGGCGTCGGTTTTGGCGACGATTGCCTTGGTGTCGAACGGCATCACCTTGACCTTGACGCCTTCCGGCAGCCATTCGGGGCGGCCGACCGAGGCGCGCGCCGGCAGATAGCCCATCGAAAGCGCAAGCTTCTGGCCGTCATCGGAAAGAATGAAGTCGACGAACTTCTTGGCGCCGTCGACATTCCTGGCGGTCTTCATGATGGCGACCGGTTCGGTCACTGCCGGCACACCTTCCGAGGGGAACACGAACTCGACCGGGGAACCCTTCTTCTTGGCGTTCATCGCCATGAAGTCGACCAGGATGCCATAGGGCTTTTCGCCCGATGCCACCGCCTTCAGCACCGCACCATTGCCGCGCACGCTGACGGTGTTGTTGGTCTTCAGCTTCTGGAAGAAATCCCAGCCATAATTGGCGTCGCCGACGAAGCCCGAAAGCAGGTAGGCGGCGGCACCCGAATAGAGCGGGCTCGGCATGACCAGGCCATCGGCATAGGCGGGCTTGGCAAGATCGGCCCAATGCTGCGGCTTCTCGGCCGCGGCGGTGTTGTAAACGATGCCGGTGGTGATCAGCTTGCTGCCGAAATAGGTCTTGTCGGCGTCATAGGCATCCGCCTCGATGCCATCGAGCTTTGCCTCGGGATAGGGCAGTAGCCGGTCGTCCTTCTTCAACAGCTCCATCGAGACCGCATCGGCGATCAGAAGCACGTCGGGCTGCGGGCTGCCGGCGGCAAACTCGGCCGCCATCTTGGTGAGGATGTCGCTCGTTCCGGAGCGATAGATATTCACATCGATACCCGGCTGCGCCTTCTTGAAGGCATCCACGGTCTTGGCCGCGTCGGCTTCCGGCTGGGACGTGTAGAGCGTCAGTATTTCGGCGTTTGCCACGCCGGCAAACAAAGTTGCCGCGAGCGCCAGCTGGCTGGCCAGCAGCTTGATGAAGTGCGTCTTCAATGAGACCTCCTGTCTTTCTGTGCATGACCGGTCCGGCTCTGGCCGGCTCCCCGTCTCTTCCTCCCTGCACGGCGCATATGACTGGTGGATGACACAGCGCGTGAAACCCACAAAATATGTTCATATGTACGATGTCAATTACAAATGAACAGAAATGTGCGACAATCGACACGCCGCAGATCCGGCATCAGTTGACATCCGGCCGGTATTTCCTTGATGAGCACCGGTCAGGCCACGGCTCATGAGGGACAGGAACCGATGACCACAGAAAAACCCAGACAGGCTCGCCTGCCGATGGTCTCGTCGGACCTTACCGTCAAGACGGCATGGCTCTACTATGTCGAAGGTTTCACCCAGGAACAGATTGCCGAAAAGCTCGATGTCTCCAGGGTGAAGGTCATGCGTACGCTGGCCTCCTGCACCGCCGAGGGCATTGTCGTCACCATGATCAACGCGCCGACCGCCGGGCAGGTGGCGCTCGAGCGGGGACTGGAAAAGCGCTGGGGTCTGAATGCCGCCGTCGTCATCCCGACGCCTTCGGCGCATGACCATCTGGAGAAAGCCATCGGCCATGCCGTCGCGGCCTATCTCGGCGAGCAGATGCAGGACGGCATGACGCTCGCCATCGGTGGCGGCGCGACCCTGCATGCCAGCCTCGGCTTCCTTGCCCGCCGGCAGTTGAAGCGTGCCTGTGTGGTGGCGCTCGTCGGCAGCCTGCCGCACTCGCAATGGATCAATCCGTCCATCGTTGCCGCCAAGGTAGCCGATGTCTTCGAGGTCGACAGCTACCAGATCACCGCGCCGGTCACGGTCGACAATTCCTCGCTGCGCGATCTCCTCTGGGCGCAGCCGACCCTGCAGGATGTACGCCAACGCGCGGCCGCCGCCGACATCGCGCTGCTCACCGTCGGCGACATGTCGCCGGACGCCACCATCTTCCGGCATGGCATCGTTCCGTCATCGCTGATCGCTCCGTTGAAAGCGAAGGGCGCGGTCGCCAACATGCTGTGCTATTTCGTCGATGCCAATGGCCGTTTGGTGGACCACGAGGTAAACGGGCGTGTCATGGCCATCGATCTCGATGTGGTCGGCAAGGTGCCGAATGTGGTTCTCGCCGCGGGCGGCAAGCGCAAGGTCGCGGCGATCCTCGCCGCACTGAAAGCCGTCGACACCAATGTGCTGATCACTGACAGCGATACCGCCACGGCGCTGCTTGCCAAGGGCGGTTAGATCAGCCCGCGCTCGCGCAAAAAATCCTCGACGCCGACATGGGTCATGGATTCGAATTCGGCGATCGCCTCGGCCACCCGCTTGCGCTGCGCCGCCAACAGTGTGAACACCTGCTTCATCTCGCCGGAAACACCAAAACGGCTCCACCGCTCGGCGATATGCGTGGGCAGACCGATGTCGGCGCAGAACGCGTCCAGACTGTCATAGCCGAGGCTGGCGACGAGCTGCCTGGTCTCCTCCGCCGACATGCGAGGCTCGAAGGCGTGGTCGTGCAGGCGCTGCGCCACCAGCTTGATGTCGGATGGCGACGCACCCATGACCTTGCCGAACAGGGTTTTGACGTCAGATGGGTCGAATGCAGGCATATTTGGCCTCCCTGGATCGCAATCCAGATAGAACATGGGTCAAGGGTCAGCGCCTGACAAGTCGTTTCTGTCGCAAGCCGGCGCATCAGTCGGCGCCGGCTTCTGCTTGGTGGATCAGACCAGCAGGCCCATCGGATTTTCAAGGAGGTTCTTGAAGGCGACCAGCAGTTCGGCACCCAGCGCACCGTCCACGGCGCGGTGGTCGGTCGACAGCGTCACCGACATCACGGTGGCTATTCTGATCTCGCCGTTCTTGACCACTGCCCGCTCCTCGCCGGCGCCGACTGCCAGGATGGTCGCGTGCGGCGGGTTGATGACCGCGGCAAAATCCTTGATGCCGAACATGCCGAGATTGGACACCGCCGTGGTGCCACCCTGATACTCTTCCGGCTTCAGCTTGCGGCTGCGGGCGCGACTGGCGAGGTCCTTCATCTCGTTGGAGATGGTGGACAGCGTCTTTTCGTCGGCTTTGCGGATGATCGGTGTGATCAGCCCGCCGGGGATCGACACGGCAACGCCGACATCGGCGTGCTTGTGCTTGACCATGGCGCTTTCGGTCCACGAGGCATTGGCATCGGGCACCGCCTTCAGCGCCATCGCCATCGCCTTGATCACCATATCGTTGACCGACAGCTTATAGGCCGGAGCATCACCCTTGTCGGTCTTCTTCACCGGGGCTGCCGCATTGATCTGCGTGCGCAGCGCCAGCAGCGCATCGAGCTCGCAGTCGAGCGTCAGGTAGAAATGCGGAATGGTGGTCTTGGCCTCGACCAGGCGGCGCGCAATGGTCTTGCGCATACTGTCATGCGGGACAAGGTCGTAGGAGCCCTGTTCGAACAGTTTCAGGACCTGATCGTCCGACATCGCCTTTACCGGCGCGGCAGGAGCAGCAGCCGGCACGCCAGCCGGAGCCTTGGCGGCAGGCGCCGTCTGGGCGCCGCCACCGGCAATGGCCGCGTCGACATCGGCCCTCACCACCCGGCCATACGGGCCGGTGCCAGATACGGTCGAGAGGTTCAGGCCGGCCTCACGGGCCAGGCGCCGGGCAAGCGGTGTTGCACGGCCGGCCGATGGCGATTGGCCGATCTCCGCCCTTGTGGGGGAGATGCCAAGTGGCGGCAAAGAGGGTAGGGCAGAGGGGTGCGTGACAGAATGAGACGTTGGCGCGACAGCGCCCCCCTCTGTCGACTTCGTCGACATCTCCCCCGCGGGGGGGGAGATTGGCGCCTTGTCCTGCTTGGCCGCAGCAGCATCAGCCCCATAGGCCTCACCGTCGGCATAGATCCACGCCACGGCAGCGCCGACCGCAATATCGACACCCTCTTTGCCGGTGACATCGCGCAGGACGCCGCTGGCCGGCGCATCGATTTCCATCGCCGCCTTGTCGGTCTCGATCTCGAACAGCACATCGCCCTTCTTGACGTGCGCGCCCTCCTCGGCAAACCAGCGCGAGATCTGTCCGGTCGCCATGTCCATGTCGACCTTGGGAAGAATGACTTCGGTCGGCATGGTCTAGCGGACCCCTTTCACGAGGTCGCGCGCGGCGGTGATGATGTCCGGAATTTGCGGCACCGTCGCCTTCTCGAGTTCCGGATTGTAGGGGATCGGCGTTTCGGCGCCGCCCAGCCGCACGATCGGCGCGTCGAGATAGTCGAACGCTTCGCTCTCGGCGATCATGGCGCTGACCTCGGCGCCGATGCCCAGCGTCTTGACCGCTTCGTAGACGCATAGCAGCCGCGACGTCTTCTTGACGCTGTCGATGACGGTCTGCTTGTCCATCGGCCGGATGGTCCGGAGATCGACGACTTCGACGTCGATGCCTTCGCTCTCCAGCACGGCTGCCGCGTCGAGCGCCTTCTGCACCATGATCGAGGTGGCGACGATGGTGAGATCCCGGCCTTCGCGGCGGATATCGGCCTTGCCGATCGGCACGGTGTAATAGCCTTCGGGCACCGGTCCCTTCATCTTGTAGAGCAGCTTGTGCTCGAAGATCATGACCGGATCGGGATCGGCGACCGCCGCCAAAAGCATGCCCTTGGCATCATAGGGGGTCGCCGGCTGGATGACTTTCAGACCCGGCACATGGCCGAGCCAGGCTTCGAGGCTCTGGCTGTGCTGAGCCGCCGCACCGGTGCCGGAACCGGCGGGAAAGCGCATCACCACGGGAACAGAAACCTCGCCGCCCAGCATGAAGCGCATCTTGGCCGCCTGGTTGACAATCTGCTCCATGGCAAGCGTGGCGAAATCGGAAAACTGGAACTCGAAGATCGGCCGCATGCCGGTGAGCGCAGCCCCAACCGCAACGCCCGCGCCGCCCAGTTCCGAAATCGGCGTGTCGATGACGCGGTCAGCGCCGTAACGTTCGACCAGGTCGCCGGTGACCTGGAAGGCGCCGCCATAGACGCCGATATCCTCGCCCATCAGGAAAACGCGCTCGTCCATGTCCATGGCGATCGCCATGGCCTCCTGGATCGCCTGGGCGTAGCTCAGTTCACGCACCATCGCGTCCATCACGCCTGCTCCGTATACACGTAATTTCCCGTCTCGCTGATATCGGGCGATGGGCTCGCCTTGGCGAACTCGATGCCCTCGGCGATCTCTTGCGCCACGGCATCGCGAATGGCCTCGATGCCCTTGTCGTCGATGAAGCCGAATTCCCTGAGCTCGCTTTCGAACAGGGTGATCGGATCGCGGTTCGACATCCAGTCCTCGATCTCTTCCTTGGTGCGATAGCGGTTGCGGTCGCTCTTGGAATGGCCGCGATGGCGATAGGTCTTGGACTCGATCAGCGTCGGCCCCTCGCCGGCGCGGGCTCGGGCAACAGCCTGATGAGACGCCTCGGCGACCTCGGAGAAGATGTTGCCGTTGACGATGACGCCGGGCATCGAATAGGCGGCGGCGCGCTCGGCGATGTTCTTGACCGCGGTCGAGCGGGCTGTCGATGTCGACATGCCGTAGCCATTGTTCTCGCAGACGAAAATGACAGGCAGCTTCCAGACCGCCGCCATGTTTAGCGCCTCGTGGAAAGCGCCTTCATTGTTGGCGCCATCGCCGAAGAACGAGACCACGACCTTGCCGGTCTTCATCATCTTGGAGGACAATGCCGCCCCCACGGCGATCGGGATACCACCACCGACGATGCCATTGGCGCCGAGATTGCCCTTGCCGACATCGGCGATGTGCATCGAGCCGCCACGGCCCTTGCAGTAGCCTGTGGTCTTGCCGAAGAACTCGGCGAACATGCGCTTGACCTCGGCGCCCTTGGCAATGCAGTGGCCGTGACCGCGATGCGTCGAGGTGATCTGGTCATCCTCGGCAAGCGGCATGCAGATGCCCATGGCGCTGGCTTCCTGGCCGATCGACAAATGCATGGTGCCATGGATGAGGCCGCGCGTGTAGCACTCCTCCGCGCCCTCTTCGAAGCGGCGGATCAGGTACATCTTGTGGAGCACCTGCTTGAGCTGCTCGGCGCTGTACTGGCGGTAGACGAAGGGCAGATTGGCGCGACTGTCAGTGACGGCTTTGCTGGCTGTGGCCATGATCACGCTCCCACGGTCCCATAGACGAGCTTGTCCTGGCGAGCGCGCAGTTCGGCGATCTTGGAGCCCGCCGCGGGCGCTGCATTCGCGTAGGTTATGAGTTCGCCCTTCTTGATCGGCGCGGTGACCGAGCCGCCCTGCAGCAGGCCGCAGGGAATGGCCTTGGCGGCGCGCGCTTCAGGCGTCGTCATGATCCAGGCGCGGTAGCAATATTCGCCGATCGCATCGAGCTTCTCGCCGGGCTTCATGTCCTTCTTGGCCACGGCGGCCACTTCGGCCACCGGCTTGGCCAGCGGCACCATGTCGGCCTTGCCGTAGAGCACGACGCGCGCGCAGGTCAGCGGCACCTCGAGCGAGGTCAGGTGATAGGGACGATGGAAAGTGAAATACGGGCCTTTGCCCATCTTCAGATCTTCCATGCGCTCGGAGATGCGCGGATGCGACATGTCGGCAACGACGAAGACGCCGGGCGCGACACCCTTGCCGATCGAATAGTCGACGACGCCGACCTTCGACAGAACGCCGCCATCCTTCTGCGGCACCAGCACCTTGGACAGTTCGCCAAGCGTCGCCGCCGGGCCATGCATGCCAGCCTTGTCTGGAACCAGGCCGGTGGCATTGGCGATTGCCGCCATCTCGACCATGGTCTTGGAGCCGTCGACGAATTCGACCAGCATGCGGACATTCATGTGCCGGCGCTTGGCTTCCTCCTCATAGTCCGGGGGAATAGCGTCGATGTTGAGCGGATTGTTCTTGCCCTTGCCGGCGGCAACGATCGGGTGACCCATGGCCGAGACGAACTCGATCAGCTCCATGCAGGAGGACGGCTCATCGCCGGCGCCCAGTGAATAGGTGACGCCGAGCCGGTCGGCCTCGCTTTTCAGATAGGCGCCGATGGTGACGTCGGCCTCGACATTCATCATCACCAGATGCTTGCCATGCTCCATGGCGCGCAGCCCGATCTCGGCGCCAACGGCGGGAACCCCGGTGGCATCGATGACGACGTCGATCAGATCATTGTTGATGACAAGGT
>NZ_RZRR01000650.1:0-3281 GCF_003998555.1 Mesorhizobium sp. M7A.F.Ca.CA.002.09.1.1
CATCTGACCTGCGTCGGGGCAACGCGCGACGAGGTCGATGCGGTCATCCAGGATTACAAATCGATCGGCATCAACCGGTTCGTGGCGCTGCGCGGCGACCCGGCCTCCGGCGTCGGCGAGCCCTACCGGCCGCATCCCGGTGGCTACGAGAATGGCGCGGAACTGGTCGCCGGGCTCAAGACGATCGCGGATTTCGACATCTCCGTCGCGGCTTATCCGGAAAAGCATCCGCAAAGCCCCGATTTCGCCACCGACATCGAGATGCTGAAGCGCAAGGTCGACAATGGCGCGACGCGGGCGATCACCCAGTTCTTCTTCGACAACGATCTCTACGAGCGCTATGTCGAGCGCGTTCGCCGCGCCGGCATCTACATCCCGATCGTGCCGGGCATCCAGCCGGTTCACAGTTTCAAGCAGGTCGCGAACTTTTCCGCGAGGGCGGGCGCGCATGTGCCCGGCTGGCTGGCGGAGCGTTTCGAAGGCCTCGACAAGGACCCGCAGACGCATGCGCTGGTGGCATCGGCGGTGGCAGCCGAACAGGTCATGGACCTGGTCGAGCGCGGTGTCGGCGATTTCCACTTCTACACCATGAACCGCGCCGATCTGGTCTTTGCCATCTGCCATATGATCGGTATTCGCTCGCACGAGGCGGCGGCCGCCGGATCAGCCGCGGCATGAGGTCGGGCTCAACAACAAAAGGCCGGGAAAAACCCGGCCTTTTGAATTGGTTGGACTATTTGGGTGCTGGTCTTCCCCGCTTTGGCGGTCAGGGAAGGAAGCCCATAATGAGGGCTCCGATAAAGGCGAACGCAGCACAGATCATCAATGCGTTGATAGGCCTCGTAAGTCCCATGACATAGCCTCCTCTTAAAGAGCTATGTCATGGAGTCTAGGTTCATTTGTGCCACAGGCAAGCGGAAAATGTGCTGCATTGCGACGTGATTGTGAAATCCGCGACATGTCTTTTGCCGTTAGGCTTTGAAACTCCTAGGCAAATACCGACTTCAGACCTGTGAATAAAATGTGGCCGGCTCGTGTCGCTGCCGTGTCATGGCAGCGCTACCGCCGCGAAAGTCGAATGCGACTTTCGCGGCGATGTGGGGGTTCAAAGGACGCGCTAACGTCTTCCAAGGACGCGCCCGTCGATGGTGATGAGGCCGAGCGCGATCAGCACCACCCCGCCGATTTCGAACAGCTCCAGCCGCTCGCCTAGGAACAGGAAGCCGAGCAGCATGGCGCTGGCCGGCACAACAAGCGTGACCAGCGAGGCGTTGGTAGCGCCCGCCGAGGCGACGAGGTTGAAATAGAGGATGTAGGCGACGGCTGTGGACAGAAGTGCCAGCGCCAGCACCGCCGCCCAGACCGGCGGCGAGGCCGAGAACAGGCCGGATGGGCCGTAGGTGAAGAGCACGATCGGGATCATGATGATGGTCGAAGCGGTCAACTGCCCGGTGGCGACGACCGGCGAGGGCACGCCCTTGAAGCGGCGGGCGACCATCAGCGCAATGCCATAGGACAGTGAAGCGCCGATCAGCGCGAATTTGGCCCAGACCGGGCCGCCGAGCCCGGCAAGCAGGCCGGGGCCGATCATGACGGCCGTACCGGCGATGCCGAGCGCAATGCCGGCGAGCTTGTTCCAGGAGAGCTTTTCGTCCGATGTCAGCGCATTGGCGAGAATCAATGTCCAGAACGGCGTCGTGGCGTTGAGCACCGAGGCGACGCCGGCGCCAAGCTCCGTCTGGCCGGCGAAGATCAGCGAAAAGGGCACCACATTGTTGGTGAGCGCCAGCAGGAAGAACAGGCCTGCATGCGGAAGCGCGAGGCGGAAGGACGGGCCGCACAGGCCGAGATAGATCTGTAGCGCGATCGCGGCGATGGCGACGCGAAACAGCACCAGCACCAGCGGGGGGAGTTCGGCCACCGCGATGCGGGCAAAGAAGAACGAGCCGCCCCAGATCGCGCCGAGCAGCAGGAGCTGCCCCCAGTCCTTGAGCACCATCGGCCCGCGCGGTGCTGATGTCGCGGCTATTGTCATGTGAGTCGCCCTCCCAGACGGCCTGAATGCCAGTCAGTCAGGCAGAAGCCATATCGGACTCAGTGACAAGAGCCACCCGAAACCTGATCGCTGGCAAACGTTGCTGGCAAAGACCCAGCGCCCCAGCGTCAGCCGCACGAGACACAGAATTGTTTTCATTAGCCGCTAGCTTGGATTAATTGTGCGCAGCCGAAGTGAGGATTCGTCCATGCAGCGATTCGAGAATGCCCGCGAGGCGGCACTGGCGCTTCGTCCGGACGATCCGGTCTATTGCTTCCGCCCGCAAGTGCTGATGGCGGATGCCAGGCAGTTCATGGGCATGTTCCCCGGCAAGACCGCCTATGCGGTCAAGACCAATGGCGAGCAGATCGTGCTGAAGACGCTGGTCGAAGCCGGCGTCAAGGCTTTCGACGTCGCTTCGCCGGGCGAGTTCGCCGCCGTGCGTGCCGTTTCCCCCGATGCCGAGATGCTCTACATGCACCCGGTCAAGGCGCAGTCGGACATCAAGCTGGCGCTGGAGAAATACGCCATCCGCGTCATTTCGCTCGATCATGAGGACGAGATCACCAAGCTGACGCGAGTGGTGCGGGCTCTCGACATCGATCCGGGCTCGATCAGCGTGTTCGTGCGGGTGCAGACCAAGGGGCATGCCGCCTACGAACTGTCGAAGAAGTTCGGCGCCGGGCCGGCGTATGCCGTCGAGCTCGCGGAGCGGCTGAGCCGTACCGGCTACAAGGTCGGCCTGTGCTTCCATGTCGGCAGCCAGATCGAGGATCCCGATACCTATGAGCGGGCGCTGGCTTCCGCCGACTGGGTGCGCAACCGGCTGACCTTCGATATTGCCGGGCTCGATGTCGGCGGCGGTTTCCCCGCCGAATACGGCCACGACCCTAACCGCAAGCAGATCGAGATGCCGTCGCTTGGCCAGATCATGTCGCGGCTGTCGGGCGATCTGAAGGAGTATCAGTTCGACCAGATGCCGCTGGTGGCTGAGCCCGGCCGGGTGATCGTGGCGCGCTGCCTGTCGTTGATCGTGCGGGTGCTGCTGCGCAAGGGCAAGCGGCTCTACATCAATGACGGCATCTGGGCATCGCTGTCGGATTCATGGACCGGCAAGATCACGCTGCCGGCGCGCTTCATTCCCGACCCGGCGATCCGCTCGCGCAATGGCGAGGAGAAGAACATCGTGCCGTTCAAGGTCTGCGGCGCGACCTGCGATTCCGTCGACATCCTGTCGCGGCCGTTC
>NZ_RZRR01000651.1:0-3280 GCF_003998555.1 Mesorhizobium sp. M7A.F.Ca.CA.002.09.1.1
ACCATGACCAGCGCCAGCAGAACCGCGGCTGCCGCCCAGGCGACGCCGACCGGCACCGCCATAAAGCGGCCCCAGGCCTGCGCCAGCCAGGACGATCCTGCCGGCTTGCGCGCAGGCCCGGCCTCGGCGTCGAGTGCCTTGGCAAAGCGGCTGAGCGCATCGGCCGGCGGCCGGATTGCTTCGTTGGCGGCCGTGGCGCCGGAGAATTCGGCTTCAGCTTCGCCAAGGGCGGCAAGTGCGGCCGGATCGCTGGCCAGCCATTCCTCGACCGCTTCCAGGTCGGAACCTTCCAGCGAGCCGTTCAGGTAGAACGGCAGCAGCGTTTCCATTTCGTCGCGGCGCGACATCTTTTCAGCGGCGCTCATGGCCACCCCCTGTCGTAACCGGCGGCCTTGAGAGCCTCGCCGAGTTTCTTGCGGGCGTAGAACATCCGGGTCTTGACGGTGGCGACCGGAATGTCGAGCACCTCGCTGATCTCGCTCACCGACTGCCCGTGATAATAGGCAAGATCGATGACGACGCGATGCTCTTCCGGCAAGGCGTCGACGAAGCGCCGCAGGGCGGCCGCCTTGTCTTCCTTCATGGTGACGACTTCCGGCGTGTCGGCGCCGTCGGGCACCGCGGCGGCGGCCTCGTCGTCGATCCAGTCTTCCTTCTTCTTGCGCAGAAAGGACAGCGCCTTGAAACGGGCAATGCCGAGCAGCCATGTCGAGACTTCGGAACGCCCTTCGAAGCCGGGCGCCTGGCGCCACAACTCGAGGAAGACTTCGTTGGCGATATCGTCGGCCATCATTTCCGATCCCGTCTGGCGCGCCACGAAGCGGTAGACCCGCGCGTGGTGACGCATGAACAGGAGCCGCACGGCGGCTCGGTCGCCCTTCGCGACCCGGTCGACAAGCGCGCGATCGGTCTCCGTCGCTGCCGTCATGGCCGGTCGAGCCGCCTGGCTCCTGTCTGCTCTGTCGCTGATCGGCCCAAAAAGGTTCATCCTCCGCCAAGGAATTTTGCGGAGGCTAACCGAAGAGCGCGGAGGTTGCCAGAGGTGCGCCTCTTCCTTCTCCCACAAGGGCAGAAGGGAAGAGCTTCGCGGACCGCTTCTCACTCCAAGAAAGACTTCGCCTTCATCGTCGCGGGCACGGGAACGCCCAGTCGGCTCAGCACCGTCGGCGCCAGCTGCAGCTGGTCGAGTAGTGTGTCCGCATCCGGCCCTTTGCCTTGTCCAAAATAATACAGCGCGAAATCCTGCATCTCGTCGTCATGGCCGCCGTGATGGCCACGATCGGTCTGGCCGTGATCGGCGGTGACGATCACCTCATAGCCGGCTTCGATCCAGCGTGGCAGGAAGGCGGCCAGCATGCCGTCCATCGCATAGACGGCATGGTCCATCTCGTGGCAGTCGTGGCCGAAGCGGTGTCCCATCGAATCCAGCGTGCAGGTGTGCAGGATGCCGTAGTCGATGCCATGGCGTTTCGTCAGCATGGTCAGCGTCGCGAACAGGTCGACATCGCTCGGCGTCATCTGGTTGCGGAGATTGTAACCGGTCATGGTGTGGAAGCGGCCATGCGTGATCGGCCCGCCTGGCTCGTCGAATTCCATGCCCTCCACCAGGTCGAACGGGTAGGCGCGGAAGAATTCCGACCAGTAGGAATGGGTCACCGCCCCCGTCTTGCCGCCTGCCTTGCTGACCTCGGAGAAGATATCGGGCTGCTCGACGCGGAAACGGTTCTCATTGGAGAGAATCCCGTGCACCTGCGGCGAAACCCCGGTGTGGATCGAGGCATAGCAGCAGGCCGAGGTCGACGGCAGCACCGAGCGCATCTTCCAGACCTGCGCCTCGCCCGATTGCACCCAGCCTTCGAGATTGCCCATCAGCCGGCGCCAGTTCCGGTAAGGCACGCCATCGAGGATGATCAGCAGAAGCTTGGATTTGAGCGCCACGGGCTGCTCCATGCGGTTGGCGGTTGAAACGGGAACGCCGTGTGCCGTCCCGGGCACACGGCGTTCTGATAGATGAAATCGGACGATCAGGGTCCGCTCAAGCGTTGAGCCAGCACTCGGCAAGCGCGTAGCCGTCCATCATTTCGCCGATAGGGCTCTTGGCATAGCCGCCGATCTTGTTGGTGGCGGCCGCGTCGATGAACTGGTTGAAGAAGGGCACGATCAGCCCGCCTTCGTCACGCATCATCACTGCCATATCGTGGTAGATCGCCTGGCGCTTGGCCTGGTCGAGCTCGCCGCGCGCGGTAAACAGCATCTTGTCGAATTCCGGCCGCTTGAAGCGCGTGTCGTTCCAGTCGGCGGTCGAGACATAGCCGGTGGAATACATCTGGTCCTGCGTGGCGCGTCCGCCCCAGTAGGAGAGCGAGAAAGGCTGCTTGTTCCAGACCTCCGACCAGTAGCCGTCGCCGGGTTCGCGCTTGATCTCGATCTTGATGCCGGCTTTGGCGCAGGACTGCTGATAGAGCTGTGCGGCATCGACGGCGCCCGGGAAGGCGACGTCCGAGGTGCGCAGCACGATCGAGCCGCTGTGGCCTGATTTCTTGTAGGCTGCCGCCGCCTTGTCCGGATCGAACTTGCGCTGTTCGATATCGGCGGAAAACAGCGGATAGGCCTCGTTGATCGGGAAGTCGTTACCCACCGAGCCATAGCCGCGCAGGATCTTTTCCAGCATCTCGTCGCGGTCCATGGCTAGCTTCAGCGCCATGCGCAGATCGTTGCTGTCGAAAGGTGCGGTGTCGCAGAACATGTTGAACGGATAGTAGCCCTTGCCCGAGACGTTCTCGATGGAAACGCCCGCGATGCGCTTGACCAGATCGACGACCTTGGGTTCGACGCGGTTGATCATGTGCACCTGGCCGCCTTGCAAGGCTGCAAGCCGTGCGGTCGCATCATTGATGACGATGATCTCGACCTGGTCGGCATGGCCGGCCTTGTCGCCAAGCCAGTAATTGGCGAAACGCTCGCCGCCATGGCGCACGCCTGGCTGGTTGACGCTAACCTTGTAGGGTCCGGCGCTGATGCCGGCATTCGGATCGTCCTTGCCGCCATTCGGCTGGATGACGAGATGGTAGTCGGCCATCAGATAGGGGAAGTCGGCATCGGCGTCGCCGAGCGTGACGATGACTTCCTTGCCGCTCGCCTTGACGCCCTTGATGTTCTTGAGGATGCCGAGTGCTCCGGACTTGGACTTCTCGTCCGCATGGCGCTCGATGGTGGCGGCAACGTCCTCCGCGCCGACCGTCTTGCCATTGTAGAACTCGATGCCATCGCGGATCTTGAT
>NZ_RZRR01000652.1:0-3280 GCF_003998555.1 Mesorhizobium sp. M7A.F.Ca.CA.002.09.1.1
GTGCTATGGTGTGCCTGCATGATCAGACAGCAGGGATATGAGGCATGCCCGAAATCACACGCCGTACACTTCTTGCGTTCACCGCCGTGGCCTCGGTTGTTGAACCGACATTTGCCGAAGCGGAAGGGGCCTCACCCGAATTGCGGGCGCTGATCGGAGCCCATGAAGCCAGCTATGTCGGGCTTCACAGGGTTGTTCATCAAGCGGGCAGCAGCAGCCACGATCGCAAGAGGGCAGACCGGATTGAACAGGAAGCATTGCTTGCCATCTGCTCCTATCCTGCGATCAGCCGAGGCGACCGCCGGGCCAAGGCCGATTACCTGTTGACCGCCGAGGCTCGGGGCGAACTCGACCTGGAAGAGCACATGCAGGCCATCCTGCACGCGATGAAGCGCTGATCGCGGCTCGACCGGCGTAGGGCAGAGTTTGGCCCCATCGACAGGAGTTCATGCGCGGCGACTATCTCGCCGCCTTCCA
Organism: Mesorhizobium sp. M7A.F.Ca.CA.002.09.1.1; assembly: GCF_003998555.1. Lineage (NCBI taxonomy): Bacteria > Pseudomonadati > Pseudomonadota > Alphaproteobacteria > Hyphomicrobiales > Phyllobacteriaceae > Mesorhizobium > Mesorhizobium sp. M7A.F.Ca.CA.002.09.1.1. The sequence continues at coordinate 478 of NZ_RZRR01000652.1, forward strand.
TTGCTGCGACTACGCATCTTTGGCTAACGGACGAAGCGGTCAGCGACCTGTCGGGCAAGTGGCGCTCGATGAAGCCCGGCCCATGGAGCAAGCCCGAGCGCTGAGCCGGAACAACGCTATACGGTCTTTTGCGCCGACGACCGCATCGAGGGTGTCGTTTTGGGATCGCGAACAGATGAAGGTCCAAAACGGCTCCGACGTCTGCCCGTTCCAGAGATATGCGAGCTACAGCAGCGCGTGGAATTCGCCCAGAAGAATTTTTGGCGGGCAAGGGGCGGGGTGTAGTTGCTAGGCATTTTGGGGTGCGGCGTTCAGGAAGGCCGATGGTGGGCGATGCAGGGATTGAACCTGCGACCCCACCCGTGTGAAGGGTGTGCTCTCCCGCTGAGCTAATCGCCCGCTCGTTGCCCGAAGGCCAAGCGAGCCGCGATATAAGGGAGGCGGGTGCGGGAAGTCAAGGCGCTGTCCGGCGTTCTGACACGGATCGGTTTTGCTGTGCTTTGCGCCCTGTCTCCGGCCGCCTTCCAGTCAGTTTCCGGCAGCGGCAATCAGCCTTTGCGCCAGGTCGAGCGTCAGGGCGTCGAAATGCGAAATGACAGCCGACGGTTCGAATTCGCGCACATGGCGGTCGGTGTAGCCGAAATCGACCGCCACCACCGGAATGCCGGCGGCTTTCGCCGTGTCGATGTCGGTTTGCGAATCGCCGACCATCAGGGCGCGGTGAGGGTCGCCGCCGGCCAGCTTTATGGTCTCGATCAAATGGCGCGGGTCGGGTTTGCGGAAGGCGAACGTGTCCTGGCCCGCGATGGCCGCGAAATGTTTGGTCAGGCCGAGCGCCTCGATCAGCGCCAGCGAGTTGGCTTCGTATTTGTTGGTGCAGATGGCGAGGGTATAGCCGGCCTCCTCGAAGCGCGCGATCGCCTCGACGACACCGGGGTAGGGGCGTGACTTGCCGGGGATGTTGAGCGTGTAGTGGTCGAGGAAAAGTTTCAGCAGCCGGTCGTGCTCCTCGACGGCAAGCGATCGCTGATGGGCGGCGTGCGCCCGCTCGATCATCACCCGGCCGCCGTGACCGACAAAGCGCCTGAAGCCGGCTTCGTCGACCGCCGCGATCTCGCTGGCGGCCAGGCTGTGGTTGAGGCTGTCGAGCAGGTCCGGCGCTGTGTCGATCAGCGTACCGTCGAGGTCGAACACGATGATCGGTCGGGTCATGGTCTGTCCTGGGGCAAGTTTCTACAGGGGCAGGCGATAAAGGCTGCGGCGCGTCAAGGCAAGCGCTGGGCCAGCTCGTTCAGGCGGGGCCTGCTTATCAGGCCGGGCATTCGCAGCGGGCCCGTCCGATATGAAAAAACCCGCTTCGACGGCGGGTTGTTGGCGCAAATCAGCACCATAGGCAAAAATGTAGCATAGCTGCACTCACCCGTCAAGGAAATAATTCCTACACTGAGCATCACCTGGAGAAGCGCCGTCCAGGGCTTTGACCGGACCGGCAAAAATGCTACGAGCCCGGCAGCGAATTTCCGGGGCAATAACCGACATGGATGCAAGGCAGTTGAAGGTCGAAGCCGCGCGGGCAGCACTCGCCCATGTAAGCGACGGCATGCGGCTTGGCATCGGCACCGGCACCACGGCCGAGGAGTTCGTGCGGCTGCTTGCCGAAAAGGTTGCAACCGGCATGACCGTCATCGGCGTACCGACTTCGGAGCGCACCGCGTTGCTCTGCCGCGAGCTTGGCGTGCCGCTGTCGACGCTGGAGGAAACGCCAGAGCTGGATCTCACCGTCGACGGCGCCGACGAAGTCGACCCGGAACTGACCCTGGTCAAGGGCGGCGGCGGCGCGCTGCTGCGCGAGAAGATCGTCGCCGCGGCGTCCCAGCGCATGATCGTCATCGCCGACCGCTCCAAGATGGTCGAGACGCTCGGCCGTTTTCCCCTGCCGATCGAAGTCAATCCGTTCGGCCTGCGCGCCACTGAAATCGCGGTTGCCGCGGCGGCTGAAAAGCTCGGTCTTTCCGGACCGGTCACATTGAGGATGACGGGCGGGCAGGCTTTTGTTACAGACGGCGGCCATTTTATCCTCGATGCATCTTTTGGCCGCATTCCGGATACAAGAGCGCTTTCGAATGCTCTCCACGCCATTCCGGGCGTGGTCGAGCATGGTCTTTTCATCGGGCTGGCTTCAGCGGCCATCATCGCCGGCGGCGACGGTATCCAAACCGTCCATGCCGCCCGAAAACCAGGGAGTTCTACCGATCATGACGTTGCATAACCGGGTTCGCAGCCTTTCCGTCCTTCTGGCGGCCTCGGCCGTTTTCGCCTTCTCGTCGCCGGCGTTTTCGCAGGATGTCACGGAAGCGCACCTGAAGGCCGCCCGCGCGGCGGTCGCTGCGATCCACGCGACCGACCCGTTCGACAACATCCTGCCGCAGGCAGCCGCGGCGCTCGAATCGCAGCTGATCCAGAAGAACCCGGACATGCAGGAACTGATCGGCAAGACCATCAACGAGAAGGCTCTGGCGCTGGCCTCGCGCCGTGCCGACCTCGAGAAGGAAGCCGCACTCGCCTACGCGAAAGTGTTCTCCGAAAAGGAACTGACCGACATCGCCGCCTTCTACAATTCCGATTCGGGCAAGAAGCTGCTCGATAGCGGCCCGACGGTGACCCGCGAATTGGTCAAGGCAGCCGACATCTGGCAGAACGGCCTCGGCCGCGATCTCGCCCAGCAGGCCGGCGAAACGCTGGCCTCTGCCGCCAAGGCAAAGGCGCAGGCAGCACCCGCCGCGCCCGCCGACGGCGCCGCCGC
>NZ_RZRR01000653.1:0-3275 GCF_003998555.1 Mesorhizobium sp. M7A.F.Ca.CA.002.09.1.1
ATTTCGCACCTACCGTCGGCGTCGCCTCGACGCATCCCAAGAACATGCCCGGAGATCACGCCGCGCTGCCGGTGTGGAATGCCGAAAACTGGTTCTACGAGGACTGGCCCGTCGGCCAGAAGATCCGCTCGTTGCGGCGCACAATGGCCGAAGGCGACAGCCATTTGTTCAACACGCTGGTGCTCGACATCCACCCCTATGTGCAGGACCAGATGTTTGCCGAGAACGAAGGCATTTTCGGCAAGCGGCTGATCGCCGGCGCCTTTGTCTTTTCGGCTGGCCTGGGGCTGGTCGCCACCAACTGCGTCAATGCCTTCTCCTATGGCTACGACAAGCTCCGCTTCATAAAACCCGTCTTCATTGGCGACACGATCTATTCGATCCGCTCCAACCTCGACAAGAAGCCCCGCTACAAGGAAATGGGGCTGATCCGCGCCAGCTATGAGGTGTTCAAGGGCGAAGGCGAGTTGGTTCTCTATTGCGAGCATCTGCAGACGGTGAAGTACCGCAACCCGGCCGACTTCGTCGGCAAGACGGAGAAATAGCATGCCGGCAGCAGCCGAATTGCCGCTCGCCGGTCTCGTCGTCGTCGACATGAGCCAGTTCCTGTCCGGGCCCTATTGCTCACTCAGGCTGCTCGATCTCGGCGCCCGCGTCATCAAGATCGAGCGTCCGGATGGCGGCGACCTGTCGCGCCGGCTCTATCTCAGCGACACCGAGATCGGCGGCGATTCCACCATCTTCCATGCCATCAACCGGGCCAAGGAAAGTCTTGCCATCGACCTCAAGAACGAGACCGATCTCGAGGCGTTGCGCGGCCTTCTGGCCAAGGCCGATGTGCTGATCCAGAATTTCCGGCCGGGCGTCATCGAGCGGCTCGGCTTGGACTATGAGGCGGTCCGCAAGATCAATCCGCGGCTGGTCTATGCCTCGATCAGCGGCTATGGCGAAGACGGACCATGGGTCAAGAGACCCGGCCAAGACCTGCTGGCGCAGGCGCGCTCCGGCGTGATGTGGCTGAACGGCGATGAGGACCAAGGGCCGGTGCCGTTCGGTCTTGCCATCGGCGACATGCTGGCCGGTGCCGCCTGCGCGCAGGGCATTCTGGCCGCACTCGTGCGGCGCGGCATCACCGGCCAGGGCAGCCATATCGAAACCAGTCTCCTGGAAGCGCTGGTCGATTTCCAGTTCGAGGTGCTGACGACGCATCTCAATGACGGCCGCCGGCTGCCCAGGCGCTCCAGCTTCCGCAGCGCGCATGCCTATCTGTCGGCGCCTTACGGTGTTTACCCGGCCAAGGACGGATACCTCGCCATCGCCATGACGCCGATTCCCAAGCTGGCCGATCTCCTGTCGCTCAGCGAACTCGCACCCTATCGCGACAAGCCTGCGTCGTGGTTCACCGCGCGTGACGACATCAAGGCGATCATCGCACAGCGGATCGCCACCAAGACGATCGACGAGTGGCTTGATATCCTCGAGCCGGCCGACATCTGGTGCGCCAAAGTGCTGACCTGGCCGGAGATGCTGGCGAGCGAAGGGTTCCATTCCCTCGGCATGCTGCAGACTGTGACGCGCGAGGACGATGTCTCGATCCTCACCACCAGTTCGCCGCTCCGGGTCGATGGCATAAGAGCCAAGGCCGATCGGGCGGCGCCCCGCATCGGCGAGCACAGTGCCGCCATCCGCGCGGAGTTCGGCCTGTGAGTTCGCCCAAGCTCAAAGGCATGACCTGGAGCCATCCGCGTGGCTATGATCCGATGGTCGCCTGCTCGGCGCTGTGGCAGCAGAAGACCGGTATTGCCATCGAATGGGACAAGCGCTCGCTGCAGGACTTCGAATCCTTCCCGGTCGAAGAACTGGCGCGCGCCTATGACCTCATCGTCATCGACCATCCGCATGTCGGCCAGATCACGGCCGAAGGCTGCCTGGAGCCGCTGGATGTCGCCGGACGCGAGGCGGAACGCACGGCCCTTGCCTCGGGCAGCATCGGCCAGTCCTATCCGAGCTACAACTGGCAAGGACGGCAATGGGCTTTCCCGATCGATGCGGCAACGCAGGTCCAGGCATGGCGTCCGGATGCGATCGGTGCGCCACCGGCGCGCTGGAGCGAGGTGCTCGATCTCGCCCGGCAAGGCCGCGTGCTGCTGCCGCTGCGGCCGCCTCACGTGTTGATGGTGTTCTACACGCTTGCCGGGAATCTCGGGCATGCCTGCACGACCGATCCATCCGACGATCTGATCGATGTGGAGATCGGTAGCCAAGTCTTCGAGGCAATGCGCGAGATCGCAGCGCTGGTCGATCCCGCGTGTTTCGAGATGGACCCGATTGCCGTCTCCGAACGTATGGCGGAGGCCGGTTCCAGGTTCGTCTGCGCGCCACTGATCTATGGTTACGTTTCCTATGCGACGGCTGGCTTTCGGGCGAACCGGCTGGCCTTTGCCGATGTTCCGGTCATCGGTTCCGGCGGCCCGGTCGGTTCGGCGCTTGGCGGCACCGGCATAGCCGTATCAGCCTTTTCCAAAGCCAGGGATGCCGCGATCGACTTCGCCTATTGGGTCGCGAGCGGCGATGTCCAGCGTGGCGCCTATGCCGCCGCCGGCGGCCAGCCCGGCCATGCAGCGGCCTGGGAGGACCAGGCTGTCAATGAAGCGACCGGCGACTTCTATCGGGATACGCGCGCGACGCTGGAGGGTGCATGGGTGCGGCCGCGCCACGACGGCTACATGACTTTCCAGCAAGCAGCATCCGAACGCATCCTTTCCGGCATGACCTCCCGGCATCAAGCCCGACAGGTTGTTGCCGATCTCAATCGCCTGTTTCGGGAGAGTTCCCCGGTGCAGGTGTCCGGCGCTGCCGGTGGAGGAGCCTGAACCAAACCGAACGGAGGAGAACGAGATGACAGGAATGATCCGCGGCCTGCTGGCCGCAACCGCGCTTGCCTCGCTTGCAACGACCGCCTTTGCGCAGGATGTGCAAGGCGTCATCGGCGGGCTGCCGACCGAACTCAAGGCGCAATATGACGGCGCGCCGCAGAAGGTGCTGCCTTCGGCCTGGGACAATTTCACAGCGCCGCCGAAACCGTGGAAATGGTGCCACTCGGAATCCTACCAGGGCAATCCGTGGCGGGTCACGGTGACCAAGGAATTGAAGCGTCTCGTCGACGGGCTGATCGCCGACGGAACGGTGTCCAGCTTCGAGGTGTCTGATTCCAACAATGACGCCAGCCAGCAGATCAACCAGATCCGCGCCTTCATCGACAAGAAGTGCTCGAT
>NZ_RZRR01000654.1:0-3275 GCF_003998555.1 Mesorhizobium sp. M7A.F.Ca.CA.002.09.1.1
GGCCGCATTCATGCGCATGTCGCGGCTTTCGGCGGCAAGCACGCGCAGTGCATGCGCCACCGGCGTGCCGTAACGCTCGGCCTGGACGAGCGCCTGCGACACCGACTTGACCGAATCCAGGCCGGTGCGGCTTGCCAGGTTCTCGTAGGCCTGCTTGCGCTCCGGCAGATAGGAAAGCTCGGCATTGGTGAGGATGAACTCTTCCGCCAGCGCCACCGATTGCGCGCCGATCTCGTCGGCGACCTTGCGCAATGCTGCTTCCACCGACATGCCCGATTCGACGCAGATCAGCATCAGATCGAGCCCATCCGGCCATGCCATCTGGATCGACTGCTTGCGCTTGGTGGCGCGGTTGTTGACGTAGATGACCGGCGCGTAGAAGCCGCCGTAAGCAACGAGGATGCAGACGAACAGCCTGATGACCAATGGCTTGTCGGGCAGTCCTCCGAGCACGAAGATGTAGATTGCGGCCAGCGCGAAACCGACAAAAGGAAGCACGAGACGAAAGAAAAGAAACCGCGTCAGCGGATTCTGTCCACGAAAACCGGCCACCTTGAGTTTCTGCAAGGTGCCTTCATCGGCGAGCGCGCGTCTCAGATCCAGCCGGTCGACGATGTTGCGCATGCCGATCGACTGTTCCTCACGCAAGCCCTTGCGACGGCGGTCGGCCTCGACCGCAAGCCGGGCGCGCTGTTGCGCACGCAGTTCGTCGCGCTCCAGCGCAACGGATTTCATGCGTGACTTGAGCTGGTTTCCGCCAAACGCCGGCAGCAAGGTGAAGACGGTCGCAAACACCGCTATCGCGACCAGCATCGCGATCAGGAAGCTCGGATCCGTCAGGGTCTTGATGACTTGCTCGGTCATGCCAGCATCCTAGACTTCGAAGTTCATCATCTTGCGCATCACCAGGATGCCGATCGACATCCAGACCGCAGAGCAACCAAGGATCAGGTTTCCGACGCTGGTGTTGAAGAGCGGCATCAGGTAGGCCGGGCTCGACAGGTAGACGAGAAAGGCGACGATGAAGGGCAGCGCACCGATGATCGCGGCGGATGCCTTCGCTTCCATCGACAGCGCCGCGACCTTGGCTTTCATCTTCTTGCGATCGCGAAGCACGCGCGAAAGATTGCCCAGCGCCTCGGAGAGATTCCCGCCGGCTTGCGATTGAATCTGGATAACGATGCCGAAGAAGCTTGCCTCGGTGCAAGGCATGGTTTCGGGCATGCGCAAGGTCGCGTCGGGGATAGAGAGGCCCATCTGCTGTGAATCGACGATGCGGCGAAACTCGGTCTTCACGGGTTCGGGCGATTCGTTGGCGATCAGGCGCACGGCATCGTTCAGCGGCAGGCCGGATTTGACCGCGCGCACGATGATGTCGAGCGCGTTTGGAAATTCGTTGAGGAATGCCTTGACCCGGCGGGCGCGGCGAAACGTGACGAACCAGCGCGGCAGGCCCAGCCCCCCGGCCAGCAGCACGCCCGGCAAGGCGATCAGCGGGGCTCCGGCCACGAAAGCGGCCATCGTCAAAACGATGCCGCATATTGCGGAATATATATAGAAACGCTCGATGGTGGTCTTGAGGCCGGCCTGACGAAGCTGGGCTTTCAGCGGCGGCTTCTTGACGCGGCTGTCCTTGGTTTTCTGCTTGGCGTCGAGTTCGTTGAGAGAATCCTGAACCGATTTGCGCCGCTTGGCGGCTTCCGCCACGCGGTCGCGCGAGGCCTTGACGACGGAGCGATCCGTCTCGGCGGTCCTGATTGTTTCGAGCCGCTTGCCGACCTGTTTCTCGTTGCTGATCCGGGTGAACAGAAATGCATAAGCGACGGCGCCGGCGCTGAAGCCGGCGAGCACGACAAACGCCAGTACTGTGCCGTCAATTCCAAACATTGGCCCGAACCCTTACACCCCAGCAGACGTCAGTCAGCGCGTTTCTCCATCGCCTCGAGCGCAATGGCGAGACGCTGCTCCTCGCCGTAATAGCGTGCACGCTCCCAGAAATGCGGACGGCCGATGCCGGTCGATACGTGCTCACCCAACAGCCGGCCGTTGGCGTCCTCACCCTTGATGTTGTAGAGGACGATATCCTGCGTGATGATAACGTCGCCTTCCATCCCGATCACCTCGGTGATGTGGGTGATGCGGCGCGATCCGTCGCGCAGGCGCGCTGCCTGGATGATCACGTCGATGGAGCCGACGACGATTTCGCGCACTGTCTTCTGCGGCAGCGAATAACCACCCATGGCAATCATGGATTCAATGCGGTTCAGGCATTCGCGCGGGCTGTTCGAGTGGATCGTTCCCATCGAGCCGTCATGGCCGGTGTTCATCGCCTGCAGAAGATCGAACACTTCGGGTCCGCGCACTTCGCCGACGATGATGCGCTCGGGCCGCATGCGCAGGCAGTTCTTGACCAGGTCGCGCATCGTCACCTCACCCTCACCCTCCAGATTGGGCGGGCGGGTTTCGAGGCGCACCACATGCGGCTGCTGCAATTGCAGCTCGGCCGAGTCTTCGCAGGTGATGACGCGCTCCTCGCGGTCGATATAGTTGGTCAGGCAATTGAGCAGCGTGGTCTTGCCCGAACCGGTACCGCCCGAGATCACGATGTTGCAGCGAACACGGCTGATGATCTTGAGAACTTCGGCGCCCTGCGGCGAGATGGCGCCGAACTTGACCAGTTGGTCGAGCGTCAGCTTGTCCTTCTTGAATTTGCGGATGGTGAGCGTGGCGCCGTCGATGGAGAGCGGCGGCGCGATGACGTTGACGCGCGAGCCATCGGGGAGGCGCGCGTCGCAGATCGGGCTGGATTCGTCGACGCGGCGGCCAACCTGGCTGACGATGCGCTGGCAGATGTTGAGGAGCTGCTGGTTGTCCCGAAAGCGGATGCCGGTCTGTTCGACCTTGCCGTTGACCTCGATGTAGACGTTCCTGGAGCCGTTGACCATGATGTCGGCGATGTCGTCGCGGGCGAGCAGCGGCTCGAGCGGCCCATAGCCGAGCACGTCGTTGCAGATGTCCTCGAGCAGCTCTTCCTGCTCGGCGATCGTCATTGCGAAGTTCTTGATCGCGATGATGTCGTTGACGATATCGCGGATTTCCTCGCGCGCACTTTCAGGATCAAGCTTGGAAAGCTGCGACAGATCTATGGTGTCGATGAGTGCGGAGAAGACCTGGCTCTTGGTATCGTAATAGGTTTCGCTTTTTTCGCGCTGTGCCCGCTTCGGCTCAGGCGCCAATGGCGGTGCCTCGACCGCACGGCGCGCCGCGGGCCGTGT
>NZ_RZRR01000655.1:0-3274 GCF_003998555.1 Mesorhizobium sp. M7A.F.Ca.CA.002.09.1.1
CTTGGACGGATCGTGGGCATCCGGCACGGTTCCGGCGCCGGCGCCGCCCTTCGGCGTCCACTGATGAGCGCCCGCCGGGCTCGTGGTCAGCTCCCATTCGAAGTTGAACAGATTGTCGAAGAAGTTGTTGCTCCACTTGGTCGGCGTCGTGGTCCAGGTCACCTCGAGGCCCGAGGTGATGGCATCGCCGGCGATGCCCGTGGCATGCTTGCTCGACCAGCCGAGGCCCTGCGCCTCGATGCCGGCGCCTTCCGGCTCCGCACCCACAAGCGAGGCATCGCCGGCGCCGTGGGTTTTGCCGAAGGTGTGGCCGCCGGCGATCAGCGCCACGGTCTCCTCGTCGTTCATGGCCATGCGGCCGAACGTCTCGCGAATATCGCGTGCCGAGGCCAGCGGATCCGGCTTGCCGTTCGGCCCTTCCGGATTGACATAGATCAGTCCCATCTGGACGGCGCCGAGATGGCCCTGGAGTTCGCGGTCGCCGGAGTAGCGCTTGTCGTCGAGCCACTTGGTTTCCGAACCCCAATCGACGTCCTGTTCGGGTTCCCAGACGTCGGCGCGGCCGCCAGCGAAACCGAAGGTCTTGAAGCCCATCGATTCCAGCGCGACGTTGCCGGTGAGGATCAGCAGGTCGGCCCAGGAGATCTTGCGCCCATATTTCTGCTTGACCGGCCACAGCAGCCGGCGCGCCTTGTCGAGATTGGCATTGTCCGGCCAGCTGTTGAGCGGAGCAAAACGCTGCTGGCCGGCCCCGGCGCCGCCACGGCCGTCGCCGATGCGGTAGGTGCCGGCACTGTGCCAGGCCATGCGGATGAACAGCGGCCCGTAATGGCCGAAGTCGGCCGGCCACCAATCCTGCGAATCCGTCATCACCTGGTGCAGGTCCTTGATCACCGCATCGAGATCGAGCGACTTGAATTCCTCGGCATAGTCGAACTCTTCGCCCATCGGGTCCGAAAGGTTCGACTGCTGATGGAGAACGCCAAGGTCCAGTTGGTTCGGCCACCAGTCACGGTTCGTCCTGCTGGAGGATCCGTGCGCAACGGGGCATTTGCCGGCACTGGGATCATCGGTCTGTGCGTCCATGTTCTTCTCTCCGATCGTGGCTGTGTTGAGCTGTTCAACTGCTGCGTGAACAGGGACACAAAAATGTCCCTGTAGGCGGTCCGTTTCATGGCTGGCGCGATGACCTGAGCCCGATACGCGACCGAATATGTTGGATGTCCTGTTGCTGCGGGCATGCGCCTCACCAGGCGGTCCCGGCTGCTCCTCATCTTCGTTACGACTCCTATAGCAAAGCCGCTTGATTAATTTAAGTTGGATTTCCTGATTGCAGCGATAAGATGACATTATGACAAACCTGACGCTGAAGCAGCTGCGTTATTTCGAGGCGCTGGCCCGGCACAATCATTTCGGCCGCGCCGCCGATGCCTGCTCGATCTCGCAGCCCGCCATCTCGGTGCAGATCCGGGAGTTGGAGGAAACGCTGGGCACGGAGCTTTTCCAAAGAGGCCCACGCCAGGTCCGGCTGACCAATTTCGGCGAGGAATTCGCCTTGCGCGTCCGCGACATCCTGCGCTCGGTGGATGAGCTGACGGATCTGGCCCGCGCCTCGCGCGACCGGCTGGTGGGACGGTTGCGCATCGGCGTGATCCCGACGATCGCACCCTACCTCCTGCCTGCCATCATCGGCAACCTCGCCCGCATGCATGACGGGCTCGATATCCACGTGCGCGAAACGCAAACGCAAAAGCTGATCCAGGAACTGGCCGACGGCCGGCTTGACGCGGCCATCGTCGCCTTGCCGGTGTCGGAACCCTCGCTGACGGAAATCGTGCTGTTTGCCGAGAACTTCGTGCTGGTCCGGCCCGGCGAGGACGAGGGAAAGCCGGTCCCCAACCGCGAAATGCTGCGCGAGATGCGGCTGCTCCTGCTGGAGGAAGGCCATTGTTTTCGCGACCAGGCGCTGTCGTTCTGCAACATGCATTCGGCGCGGCCAAGGGAGTTGCTGGACGGCAGCTCGCTGTCGACCCTGGTGCAGATGGTCGGCGCCGGTGTCGGCGTCACCTTGATTCCCGAAATGGCCGTGCCGGTGGAGACGCGCTCGGCGGCGGTGTCTGTCGCCCACTTTGCCAACCCCCAACCGTCGCGGACGATCGGCATGATCTGGCGCAAGACAAGCCCGATCGCCAAACAGCTGATGCTTATATCCGAAGTGGTTCGCCAGGCGGCCGAAACGTTGCGCGCGCAGCACAATCCGGCATCGGTTGAGCTGAACTTGGTAGCAGCCGCCCAATGAAGGCTTGGCTGACCCGATCGTCAGCCTGCCGCGTGGAACCGGATCTCGCCCTTGTTCAGGAAGCAGGTCTTGTTGAACAGCGACAGATCCAGAGGGTTCGGCAACCGCACATCGCCGATATCGGGAACCGGCTTCTGCGCCGGGTCGTAGGACCGGTCGATCTGCGAGATGAAGACGAGGATCAATCCCCTGTCGCCGGCAAACGCTTTCAGCGTGCGAACCTGCGCCATCAGCTCCGGATTTTGCCGCTTTTGGTCGAGCAGTTGCAGGTAGTCGATCACCACCAGCGTGCCGCGCGGCGCCGAGCCCAATGCCTTGACGATGTAGTCGGCGCTGATGGCGTCGGAATTGTCGAACACGAACCGGTCGTTGAACTGCACCGGGTCTGCCCCGATGGCTCGAAATCGGTCGAGCACATCCCGCTGCGTATACTCCAGCGTGAAGAACACGCCCCGACTGCCGGACTTCATGGCTTCGATTGCCAGTTCGAGACTCATCAGCGTCTTGCCGTGGCCGGGTCGTGCACCCACCAGGACCAGATCGCCGGGCGCAAGTTGCGCAAACAGTGTGCCGGCAGGCGCCGCCCCGGCTGCCTTGGCCGCAAGCAGGCTCCAACTGGCGAAGCCTTCCCGTACTGCAACACGGTCAAGCGCTTCGTGGAGCGGAATTTTGGCCTCGCGGGACAACAGCCTGGCTTGACGCTTCAGATGATAGATGGGCGCGGACAGCTTCATGACAAACCTCCTGGTGCGAGCCGTTTTCGCAACCCCTCCTTATGCCAAGCGCTCGAACAGTTGGTTCGGTGATGAGAGAGCCCTGCATGGATGATGCTTTCCCGGCGGAGGGAGGAGGCGTGAGCCACGCCAGAATCAGATGATAGCTCAATCCCTGCGTATCGAAAATCGCGGAACTCGAGAGATCAGGTTCCGAACCCGCGGCTTTTCGCGATAGGAATTTTTTCTTGACTCCCTGCAC
>NZ_RZRR01000656.1:0-3265 GCF_003998555.1 Mesorhizobium sp. M7A.F.Ca.CA.002.09.1.1
GTGCCGTTGGCCTCGGTGATCTCGCCGTCGACTGGTGCATAGACATCGGACGCCGCCTTGACGGATTCGACCACGACGGCGGTGTCGCCCTTGGTCAATTTCTTTCCCGTCTCCGGCAGTTCGACGAAGACGAGGTCGCCGAGCTGCTCCTGCGCGTAATCAGTGATGCCGACCGTGGCGATGCCGCCCTCGACGCGGAGCCACTCGTGATCTGATGTGAAATAGGTCGTTGCCATTGAGATCATCCTTTTCGGTAGCGATGCGGTGTGAAGGGCAGGGAGCTGATATCGACTGGGATTTTCGTGCCGCGCACATCGGCGAAAACCCGAATTCCGGGCTTTGCCAGAGGTGTCGAGACATAGCCCATGGCGACCGGATGGCCGGCCGAGGGGCCGAAGCCGCCCGACGTGACATGGCCGGCCGGGTTGCCGTCGGCGTCGAAGAGCGCGGCACCGCCACGCACCGGCTGGCGGCCTTCCGGCTTCAAACCGACGCGCTTTTGCGCGGGTCCTCGTTCCACCGCGGCGCGGAGCGCATCGGCGCCGATGAAAGTGCCGGAAGCGCGGATGTCCTTTGGAATTGCCCACATCAAGGCGGCGCTGGCCGGGTCGGTTTCCGGTGTGATGTCCTGGCCATGCAGGCAGAGACCGGCCTCCAGGCGCAGGCTGTCGCGCGCAGCCAGGCCGATCCACAGCACGCGCTCGTCTCCGAGCAGCTTCGCGACGAGGTCGCGTGCATCGGCCTCCGGCAAGCCGATCTCGAACCCGTCCTCGCCGGTATAGCCCGACCGGCTCATGAACCAGTTCTTGCGCGGTTCGACCCCATGCATGAACAGCAGCGAGCCGGTCTCGATGCCGGCGCGGGAAAGGGCGGCCCAGGCTTCAGGACCCTGGATGGCCAGGAAGACGCGGTCGAGCGGCTCGATCCTGGCGTCGAAATCCGCGGCAAGTGCACGCAAATGCTTTTCGTCGGCTACGGCGTTGCCGGCATTGGCGACCACCATGAACCTGGCATCGCTAAGCCTGGTGACGATCAGGTCGTCGAGGATGCCGCCTGCTTCGTTGAGGAAAAAGGACAGTTTGGATTGCGAGATTTCGAGCGCGCCGGCATCCAGTGGGCAAGCACGGTTGAGCAGTGCCGCCGCTTCCGGTCCGCTGACCTCGAACAGCTTCATGTGCGAGATGTCGAACAGGCCGGCCTGCTCGCGGGTGTGAAGGTGTTCCTTCATGACGCCGGCCGGATAGGTCAGCGGCATCGACCAGCCGGCAAAGGCGCCGAAGCGCGCACCGGCGGCCATATGGATATCTTCAAGGGGAAGGTGTTTTGTGTCGTCGCCCGCCATGTCGTCTCCAGAGTCGCACGCAATCGGTCGCGAATGGCGACCAGTCCGTGCCCCTCTGTCTGAAGCCTGAGAGACTCGCGCAGCCGGAACTCTGTCAGCGGCGCTTACACCTTCGGCGCGGGGGCAAGCCCCGACTTTCCAGAGTGTCTTTCCCGTCTACGGTTCTTTTGCCTGAGAGATTTCGGGCGATTTCCCCTTCGGCGACAGCTCTCGCTGTTCTCTCCCGCAAACAGGTAGGACTCAAGACCCTGAGTCCTCGACGCGCCATCCATAGCTTGCGCGCGACGGCTTGTCACCTGTCAGCAACATCTAAAGCGCGTGCATGTCGTTCTTCAAACCGCGGCACGCTGTCAGGCGACATGCGTTGGCGACAAGTCTTCACTAACCACGCCGTTTGCCGGTTTTTCAAGACACTGCTGATATGTTGGCTTGTGTGACGCTATGGGGCCGGCGCTTGGCGACGGCGGACGGGGACGACAAATGGGCGAATTGATCATGAGCGCGCCGGTGGCCGGGCTGACCTCGAAAAGCCGCATCGCCGCGGAGGACGTGGCGATGTTGCGCCATGAAGTGTTCGGCGACGGCGTCGTGACGCGTGGCGAGGCCGAGGCGCTGTTCGCGCTCGATGCCACGGCGAAGGACAAATGCCAGGAATGGCCGCCCTTCTTCATTGAGGCGGTCACCGACTATATCGTCCACCAGGAAAAGCCATCGGGCTATATCTCGCAGGACAATGCCGACTGGCTGATCCGCACGATCTCGCGCGACGGCATGGTCGACAGCCGGACCGAACTCGAATTGCTGGTGCATGTGCTGGAACAGGCGAAATCGTCGCCGGCCCAGCTTTGTGTGTATGCGCTGGAGCAGGTGGCGCATGCCGTCATTGACGGCAAGGGGCCGCTGATGCTCGGCGGCGCGCTGGCTCCGGGCCTCGTCGCGCAGGCGGAGGTCGAGCTTTTGCGCCGGATACTCCATGCCCATGGCGGCGACGGCAACATCGCCATCACGCGCGCCGAGGCCGAGGTGCTGCTCAAGATCAACGAGCGGACTGCTCAAGGACAAAACGATCCGTCCTGGAACGAGCTGTTCGTCAAGGCGATCGCCAATTTCGTCATGTGCTCGGCCGGCTACGAAGCACCGACGCGCGACGTGGCGCTGCGCCATGACGCCTTCCTCGAACATGCCGATCCGGAAATCGGCGGCTTCTTCAGCCGCATGATCTCCGGCGGGCTTGCCGGCATCATGGAGGCCTACCGATCTCCTGGCGACATCGAAGCCGAATGGGAAGCCAAGAACAGGGCGGCCGAGGCCCTGGCCCGCCGTGCCGAGACGATCGATGCCGGCGAAGCCGGCTGGCTGATCGAACATATCGGCGTCGACAGGCCACTTTACGAGAACGAACGCGCGCTGCTGACCCTGATCAAGCACGCCTCGCCGGAAATTCACCCGGCGCTCAGGCCGCTGCTCGACAAGGTTGCCTGACCGGCCAGGGATTGCTTAATCGGATCCGGGATGCTGGTCAGATCTGATCGACGTCGACGTATATCCGGGCCAGGCCTTCCCGGACGGTCGACATGGCATCGGCGACACTGATGTCGATGTGGTCATGCATGAGCCTTGCGGCCGTGTCGGCATCGCGGGTTACCATGGCTCGGGCGATTTCGCTGTGTTCGGTGTAGGTTGTCGACAGTCGCCGGTGCTTCTCCACTTCGATCTTGCGAACGAAATGGATGCGCGTGTTGATGCCTTCGAGCATGCGCGCCAGTTCGGGATTGCCTGACAGCCTGGCGATGCGGATGTGAAACTCCTCGTCCCTGGCGGTCAGCTCGGCGCTGGAAAACGAGTCGGCGCGCGCCATGGTGAGCGTCCACCAGTCGACGAGCGCGGCGAGCTCTTCATTGGTCGCGCGCTGGATCGCCAGCC
>NZ_RZRR01000657.1:0-3263 GCF_003998555.1 Mesorhizobium sp. M7A.F.Ca.CA.002.09.1.1
CATCATAGTCTGCCAGGGTGTAGACTTTCGCGGCGGGCTTGCGGATGGCAAAACATGGCGCCAACACCACAGGTGGCAGCAGGCCTTCGAAGCGTTCGCCAGACGGCAATTCGGCACTGACGATCGGGTTGTCGGCGTGCGCCTCGGCGCGCACGTGCGAAGCAACCAGGCGGATGATACGTTCTGCCTCGGACGGGTGCATGTGAACGTCGGTATCGACCCGACCTTCGCCTAACCGGTCGAGTCGCAGCGCGCCGTCGGGATTGACCATCACCTCGATGACGGACGGATCGGCCAGGGCTTCGGTGATTGCCGGACCCATGGCGGTGCGCAGCATGACACGCCGCCGGTGGTCGGCCTCGGGATGAGAGCTCATCCTTCCCCTCCCCCACCATTGTCTTTGCTAAGCGACTTTTTGCCGGAAGCGATCTGGCGGCCGACCTTCTCAACGAATTTCTCGAAACGCTCTTGGGCAATAGCCTGCGTTGCCCGATCCGGGACCGGCGTGTGGGCGTGAAGGGTGATCGAAAAGCGGATGAAGAGCGCCAGGCTCTCCAGGATCACCTCGGAATCGCGCCTGACGTGGGCAAGATCGCGGGAGAGCCGGTCAAGCCTTACGCCGTAGCGCCGATCGAACTCGCTCTCGCCACGCCGCTCGATGAACGCCTCGATCGCCTTCCCCACGATCGCTGATTTGGTCGTTGACGGATCGCGACTGAGGTTGTCCAGTTTCTCGCTGAGCTCCGGCTCAAGCAGAAACTGATGGCGAATGCGGTGCGGCTTCATGCGGATCGTTCCGACGGCCCGGCGTTGCGCCGGCGACGGGAGAAGCATCGGCCAGACGCTCAAAATTGCTTATGGCCGTTATCTACGCTGAGGTGCGCTCTGCAACTCAGCGGACTTCAGAAGCCGGGAATGACATCGTCGCCCCTGCCCTCGTTGATACCGTAGACGCGGGCCGCAGTGGAAATCCGATCCATGACACGCTTGTCCGCGAGCGCTTCGCTGTCATCGTCTGCGGGCTTGTACAGATCGGCCTGATCGGGCTCTTGAGAGACAACAACGTCTTCTTCGGGCAGGCTTGGATGGCGTTGCTGCTGAACGCCTCCCTCGTCTTCAACTGGCGCGTCGGCGCTTTCCTCGTCCGCAGCAAGTCGGCTATCGACGCTGCACACTTGTCCAGTCCAGCCGTCCGGGCGTGATGCAGGGCAGTCCGCATAGGGTCCGTCGTGCAGCACCGGCGCAGGCAGCACCCGATCTGTGAAATTCTGATCCTGATAATAGCGCAGCTTCTTGGCGCGGATCGGCGGCAACCCAGAAACCAGGACCAATTCGTCTGACGGCGGCAATTGCATCACCTCGCCTGGCGTCAGGAGCGGGCGCGCGGTTTCCTGGCGGCTCACCATGACATGTGAAAGCCAGGGCGCAAGCCGATGGCCCGCATAGTTGCGCATCGACCTAAGTTCGGTTGCGGTGCCGAGGGCATCCGAGATGCGCTTGGCCGTGCGTTCGTCATTGGAGGAAAAGGCAATTCGCACGTGGCAATTGTCGAGAATAGCATTGTTCTCGCCATAGGCCTTTGAAACCTGGTTCAAAGATTGTGCGATCAGATAGGAGCGAATGCCATAACCTGCCATGAAGGCGAGCGCCGTTTCGAAGAAGTCGAGGCGACCGAGCGCCGGAAACTCGTCCAGCATCATGAGCAGCTGATGCTTACGGCTCTTCTTCGGGTCCCCCTCCAGACGCTCCGTCAACCGCCTGCCGATCTGGTTCAAGATCAGTCGCACAAAAGGCTTGGTGCGCGAGATATCCGAAGGCGGCACGACCAGATAGAGCGACAGCGGTCGCTCTCCATCCACTAGGTCAGCGATGCGCCAGTCGCAGGACGAAGTGGCCGCCGCGACCGTTGGATCACGATAAAGCCCGAGAAAGGACATGGCGGTCGAGAGGACGCCTGAGCGCTCGTTTTCCGACTTGTTCAGGAGTTCGCGAGCCGCCGAGGCCACTACGGGATGGACCTGAGGGTTATGCCCCGTCCCGAGATGGTTTGTCGTCATCATCCGCCGTAGCGTTGCGGCAAACGAGCGTTGCGGGTCCGACAGGAAGGTGGCGACGCGGGCCAGCGTCTTGTCCTCTTCAGCGTAGAGCACGTGCAAAATGGCGCCAACTAGGAGTGAATGGCTGGTCTTCTCCCAGTGGTTCCGTCGCTCCAGCGCGCCCTCGGGATCGACGAGGATGTCGGCGATGTTTTGAACGTCCCGGATCTCATCTGGGCCTTTGCGCACCTCCAGCAGCGGGTTGTAGCGTGCCGATCTCGGGTCGGTCGGATTGAACAGAAGGCAGTACGAGAATTTCGACCGCCAGCCGGAGGTCAACTGCCAATTTTCGCCTTTTATATCATGAATGATGGCAGACCCGGTCCAGGAAAGTAGCGTTGGAACAACCAGCCCCACGCCCTTGCCCGAACGCGTCGGCGCAAATGCCATGACGTGCTCCGGGCCGTCATGGCGCAGATAGCGATCGTTCAGCCTACCGAGGAAAACGCCCGCCGGCCGTAACAACCCTGCCGTCTCGACCTCATGAGTCGTGGCCCACCGTGAAGACCCATAGGTCGTAACCGACCCGCGCTGTCGCGCGCGCAAAAGCGAGCCAGCGATTGCGGCGGCACAACCCAGGAATCCGCTGGCGCCTGCAAGCGTACCGGCTTTGTCGAAGACCTCCGGCGCATAAGCATCGAAGTGGAACCACCATTCAAACAGCTTCCACGGCTTGTAGATTGGCCAGCCGGCGAAGAGAAACCATGGTGCGCCGAGAGGCGTCTGGTAGGTCAGCATTTGAGCGCACCATTGGGTTGCCGTCCATACGCCGATAATGACAATTGCGCACACAACGGCGATCTGCCCGATCAGTAGCTTCGTAGGTGTCATCGGCTTGGCCCGCTGAACAACGCGACCTAGCATCGCGCGGCGCAGCCGGGACAGGAATGTTCCTCACATACGATTTGGGAGCAATGAACGACTTCCTACGTATGCAGGTCGGTCAGCACGCGTGTTGCGCCTTCACGCGACACCATCCGCCACTCCATCCTTTCCATTCACCCTGAGGCCCGGCGCCGCCGACAGTTGCGTGACCGCTCCTCCGCAAAGTTATCTTCTGCGTTCAGGGAGCCACGGCGCCTGGGCTGGCTGATGAACACCGTCCGCTCGCGCATGTGGGGTCGAATTGATTTGTGCCCAAGTGGAGGCAGGCTCGTCTTCCAACAG
>NZ_RZRR01000658.1:0-820 GCF_003998555.1 Mesorhizobium sp. M7A.F.Ca.CA.002.09.1.1
TTCATGAACGTGTCGTTCTGGTCGAGCTTCAGCTTGTCGACGACCACGGCGGCAAGCCGCGTCGAGGTCAGGATCTCGATCTGGCTCAGGATGGCGGAATCGGTCTGCATGGTTGTCGACGTCGCCGAAATGTCGTCGACGATCTTGTTCAAGCCCTCGTCGATCAGCACGCTGGCGATCGACTGATATTTGGGCGGCGTTGTCTGCAAATAGAGCAGGCCCAGGAAGAGACCGATGACGGCACACACGGCAACCACCTTGGCCTGCCGTGCGGCCATGCCAAGCAGCCGCTCGATATCGATGAAGTCTTCGCCGTCTCCTGCGTCCGAATTCGGCAATGGCATCCTCTTGTCGAGAGGAAAGTTGGCATAATTCATCTTCGGTCCAATTCTAGAGCCGGTCCTATTCCGATTGATCGCAATTGGCTCTATCTTACTGTTTCAACATGATCTTTTCCGGAAACCGGGACCCACTTTCAGGGATCATGCCTTGGCTTGCAGGCGCCTCGAAGATCGGGAGCATCGCCAGAGCAATGCAAGCGTCGTGCCAGACGGAGAGAACCTGCCGGCCCCTCTTCGCCGGCCATCCGACGATACTCCCGAAAGATGGGCATTATGCGGCTTCTTCCTGGCGTTCATGCGACCGGACGAACTCCTGAAGCATCTCGAAAACCGGACCCTTCATGTCGTCGCGCGCCAGCGCGAAGGCGATGTTGGCCTGGATGAACCCTTCCTTGGAACCACAGTCGAACATGCGGCCGAGGAAAGGCTGGGCGAAGAACGGCTGATCCTTCGACAGACGAACCATGGCATCCGTCAGT
>NZ_RZRR01000659.1:0-2394 GCF_003998555.1 Mesorhizobium sp. M7A.F.Ca.CA.002.09.1.1
AAAAAAAACAGGAGCGCGAAAATCTCCGGCTGCAGGATGTAGCGGCCGTTGATGTAGAGGTTGGACGGCGCGGTGCCGGCCTTCGGCTTTTCCACCATCTCGGTGATACGGAAGCCGTGATGCGTGTCCTCGCCGCGGCCGACGATGCCGTATTTGTGGGTTTCGGCGGGATCGCATTCCTGCACCGCGATGATGTTGTTGCCGGTCTCCTCGTAGAGCTCGACCATTGCCTTCGTGCAGCTCTTCTCCGACTGCATGATCATGTCGGGCAACAAAAGCGCGAAGGGCTCGTCGCCGACGAGCTCGCGGGCGCACCAGACGGCGTGGCCAAGTCCCATCGGCACCTGCTGGCGTGTGAAACTGGTCTGCCCCGGCGCCGGCTGCAGCCGCTGCAGGCGGGCGAGCTGGTCGTCCTTGCCGCGCTGGGCCAGCGTGTCATAGAGTTCGAACTGGATGTCGAAATGGTCCTCGATGACGGCCTTGTTGCGACCGGTGACGAAGATGAAATGCTCGATGCCGGCCTCGCGCGCCTCATCCACCACATACTGGATCACCGGCCGGTCGACGACGGTCAGCATTTCCTTGGGGACAGCCTTGGTGGCCGGAAGAAACCGTGTGCCGAGGCCGGCGACCGGGAAGACTGCCTTGCGAACTCTCTTCATGCTTTCAATTATCCGTTTGAGGGCCAGCTCCGCAATCCCCGTTTCAAGACATTTTCACGCCGGAATTGGGGATTACTGGGAAACTGAGGGGAGCGTCCACCGGTAAAGCTTCGAAGCGTCTTTTCGTTCCCGGTGGCACCTATGGTAAACTAATTCCTAACCTGGTTCGGCGATGAATGGTCTTTCCTGAGACAGAGAAGGAGGAAAAGATGTCCGTTCGCAATGCCGCAAAAATTTTTACCAGCGTCATGGCGGCAGCCAGCCTATCGCTCGCTCTGCTGATGCCTGGCCCCGCTTTCGCCGATGCCGGTTTCCGGCAATGGGTCGCCGGCTTCCGCGCCACCGCCGTGCAGAGCGGCGTTTCCGGCGCCCTATACGACCAGGCCTTCAGGAACATCAGGGATATCGATCCCGTGGTGCTGGAAAAGGCGCGCACGCAGCCTGAATTCACGGCCCCTGCCTGGGACTATTTCGACAACCGCGTCCATGATCAGTCCGTCGCCGTCGGCCAGCAGATGGCCAGGAAATGGAAGCCGTGGCTGGATCGGATCGAGGCCAGGTTCGGCGTCGACCGTTACATCCTGCTGGCCATCTGGTCGATGGAATCGAATTATGGCGAGATCCTCAAGCGCGACGACATCATGCGCAACGTCGTGCGCTCGCTGGCGACCTTGGCCTACGCCGATCCGAAGCGGGCGAAATTCGCCCGCACACAGCTGATCGCCGCGCTGAAGATCCTGCAGACCGGCGACATCGACGAAAGCCATCTGAGCGGATCCTGGGCCGGCGCCATGGGCCACACCCAGTTCATCCCGACCAGCTATCTGCACTATGCCGTGGACATGGACGGCAATGGCAAGCGAGACATCTGGAATTCGATCCCCGATGCGCTGGCGACATCAGCCAATTTGTTGAAGAAGAATGGCTGGCAGGCCGGCAAGACCTGGGGCTATGAGGTCGCCTTGCCAGCCGGAAAACTTCCCGGCGGTTCCAAGACGCTGTCGCAGTGGCAGGCGCTCGGCGTCGCCAGGGCCAACGGCAAGCCGTTCAAGAACGGCTCCGACAAGGCGACGCTGAAGGTGCCGGACGGCCGCAGCGGGCCGGCCTTCCTGATGATCAAGAATTTCACGGTCATCAAGGCCTACAACAACGCCGACAAATATGCGCTGGCCGTCGGCCTTCTTGCCGACGAAATCGCCGGCTCGAGCGGTCTGGTGCAGGACTGGAAGCGGCCTTTCACCAAGCTTACTTTCGAGGAAAGACAGGAGCTGCAGAAGCGGCTTTCCCAGCATGGCCTTTACGACGGCAAGTTCGACGGCAAGATCGGCGACGGCTCGAAGACTGCCATCATGGCCTTCCAGGCCAAGGCCGGCTTGACCCAGGACGGCTATCCGAGCATGGAAGTGCTGAAGTGGCTCCGGCAGAAATAGAGCCGCCTGCGGTGCCGCGCGGCCTTCCAGGCGCGCAAAGGACACTGTAGCAATCTGGTTGGGCGGCATTTGCCGAGAAACCGATGCGGTTTTTCGGCAGGACTGCGCCAAGGGACGGAGGAAACGATTGGCTTCGGCTGCGCGCATCGCAGGGCTTGTTCGTCGCATGCCGGTGCTCGTCCTGGCCGTGGTCATGCTTGCCGTCGGCGTGGCTGGCGCCTTTCATGCGCCGGCCATGGCGCAGGAGCAGCAAAACCGCGGCTGGTCGTTGCGCGACCTTTTGTTTCCGCGCCGCAGCGAGC
>NZ_RZRR01000660.1:0-3240 GCF_003998555.1 Mesorhizobium sp. M7A.F.Ca.CA.002.09.1.1
GTCCATAGATCGGCCGCAACTCGCGGAACCAGGTCGGAAAGTTCTTTTCGAGGCGCATGGAGAGCAGAGCGCGCATGCCGAAATCGACAAGGCCGAATTCCTCGCCGGCGTCCTTGATCGCTTTGTAAACCAGGCGTTCGTAGGCCGGCGCCATCCAGATTTCATAGCCGAGGTCGCCGGTGTAGGTGATGCGGTTGACCATGCAAGGCGCCCCGCCAACAGCCATCTCGCGGAAATCCATGAAACGGAAGGCTTTTGTCGAGACGTCGACATCGACCAGTTTCTGCAGCAGGTCCCGTGATTTCGGCCCGGCGATCGACAGGCCGACCAGCGTCTGGTCGAAGCGGTGGATGCGCACCGTTCCGTCCTTCGGCAGGTGCTTCTCGAACCAGCGCATGTGGTATTTCTGCGCCGCCGAAGAGCCCCAGATCATGAAGCGGTCTTCTGCCGCCTTGGCGATGGTGAAGTCGCCGATCAGCTTGCCGAACTCGTTGAGCATCGGCGTCAGCACGATGCGGCGGGTCTTCGGCATGCGGTTGGTCATCAGCCGGTTGAGGAAATCCTCGGCCGCGGGTCCCGAGACTTCGTATTTGGCAAAATTGGCGATCTCGGTGACGCCGACGCGCTCACGCGTGGCGCGCACTTCCTCGCCGATCGGCCCAAAATCGTTGGAGCGATGGAAGGAGACGATATCCCTGGGTTCCTTGCCTTCAGGTGCGAACCAGAGCGGGGTTTCGAGGCCCCAGCTGTCGCCCATGACCGCGTTGTTGGCCAGCATCGTGTCGTAGAGCGGCGTCGTCTGCGCCGGACGTGCCGCCGGCAGTTCCTCATTGGGGAAGCGGATGGAGAAGCGGCGCGAATAGTTTTCCCGCACCTTGGCGTTGGTGTAGCGCAGGCCGGCCCATTCACCGAAGCGTGTAACATCCATGCCCCAGACATCGAAGCCAGGATCGCCATGCACCATCCAGTTCGACAGTGCCAGACCGACGCCGCCGCCTTGGCTGAAGCCGGCCATCACGGCGCAGGCGCACCAGAAATTGGTCAGGCCCTGCACCGGGCCGACCAGCGGGTTGCCGTCCAGCGCGAAGGTGAAGGGGCCGTTGATGATCTGCTTGATGCCGGCCTTTTCGATGCCGGGGAAATGCTTGAAGCCGATTTCCAGCGACGGCGCGATGCGGTCGAGGTCCGGCGGCAGCAATTCGTGGCCGAAATCCCATGGCGTGTTGACCGGCGACCACGGCTTGCAGGCCTTCTCGTAGGTGCCGAGCAGGATGCCGTTGCGCTCCTGGCGGGTGTAGATCTCGCCCTTGAAGTCGAGCACGCCGATCATTTCGCGGCCGGTCGATTTGTTGAATTCCTCGACCTCCGGCATCGGCTCGGTGAGCAGATACATATGTTCCATGGCCAGAACCGGCAGTTCGACGCCGACCATGCGGCCGATCTCGCGCGCCCACAGGCCGCCGCAATTGACGACATGCTCGGCCTTCACCGTGCCCTGTTCGGTGACGACATTCCAGGTGCCGTCGACCTCCTGCGTCAATTCCACGACGCGGTTGCGCAGCACGATCTCGGCGCCGAGTTTTTTCGCCGCCTTTGAATAGGCGATGGTGGTGCCGGACGGGTCGAGATGGCCTTCGACCGGATCCCACATGGCGCCGACGAAATTGGTCTCGTCCATCAGCGGGAACATCGCCTTGGCTTCGGAAGGGGTGATCAGCTCTGTGTCCATGCCGAGATAGCGGCCCTTGGCGTGGGCAAGGCGCAGGAAGTCCATGCGCTCGGGCGTATCGGCCATCATCACGCCGCCGGTCAAATGCAGCGAGCAGGACTGGCCGGATATCTCCTCGATCTCCTTGTAGAGCTGCACCGTATAGGCCTGCAGCTTGGCGACGTTGGGGTCGCCGTTCAGCGTGTGGAAGCCGCCCGCCGCGTGCCAGGACGAGCCGGATGTGAGTTCAGAGCGCTCGATCAGCATGATGTCGGTCCAGCCGGCTTTGGCCAGGTGGTAGAGAACCGAGCAGCCGACGACGCCGCCGCCGATGACAACCGCTTTTACGTGTGATTTCATCTGGATAGGTCCGTGTTTGAAGAGATTGAATCGGGTGAGCGGGGTGTGAAAACAAAGCGGAGATCGGATGCGGCCGTGTTCTCGGCCAGGCTGCCATCAAGCGCGGCGAGGATGGTTTCACAGGCCGGAGTACGATGTTTCAGGACGTCATGGTTCCAAACACGCAGGATCGAATAGCCCTGGGCACGCATGAAATCGTCGCGGCGGCGGTCATATGAGCTGCCGGCGTGTTGGTGTCCGTCGACTTCCACGACAAGCCAATTTTTGCGGCAAGCGAAGTCCGCGTAGTATGGTCCGATAGAGAACTGTCGCGTGAACTTGTAGCCGCCAAGCTTGCGGGCCTTTAACTCAAGCCAAAGCAGCGCTTCGGCCTGGTTGTCACCTTGCCTGAGTTTTCTGGCTCGCTGGGTAGTGCCCGTTTTGCGACGGCTACGGGTTTCATGAGCGCCTTCCCCCACTCCGTCGCCGCTTCGCGACGCCACCTCTCCCCCCTCCGGAGGGAGAGGAAGGGTGCCAGCGTGCATAAGCTCGCGCCTTTCCTCTCCCCCGTCGATCGGGGGAGAGGTGTCGAGCGCAGCTCGACGGAGTGGGGGTCGACCGTTCATCAACAATACTGCCGATCAAAAATCGGTCGGCGCGCCGCCTTCGGACCGGCGCTTGGCGACGAAGGCGTTGAGTTCCTCGCGGATGGCCGGGTCCATGTAGGGCTCCTCATAGGACGCCAGCCGCTCCTTCCAGACCTTGTTGGCCTTTTCGAGCGCCGTCGGCGAGCCGGCTTCCGCCCAGGTCTCGTAATTGCGCCAGTCGGAGAGGATCGGCGAGTAGAAGGCGGTCTTGTAGCGGTCCTGCGTGTGCTGGGTGCCGAAGAAATGGCCCCCGGGGCCGACCGACTGGATGGCGTCGAAGCCGAGTGCCTCTTCGGAAAGGTCGAGCGGGGTCAGGAATTCGGCCACCATCTGCAGCAGGTCGATGTCCAGAATGGTCTTCTCGTAGGAGCAGCGCAGGCCGCCTTCGAGCCAGCCGGCGGCATGCATCATCAGGTTGCCGCCGCCCTGGATGGCGCCCCACAACGAGAACACGCTTTCATAAGCCGCCTGCGCGTCGACCGTGTTGGCGGCGCAGGTGTTGGAGGTGCGGTAGGGGATGTTGTAGCGGCGGGCAAGCTGGGCGCC
>NZ_RZRR01000065.1:0-11443 GCF_003998555.1 Mesorhizobium sp. M7A.F.Ca.CA.002.09.1.1
GCCTTGCCGCGAAGCTTGGCCACTGCCGGTCCTTTGGCCATTTCAGTGGTCAGAAGCGGGTAGCTCAGTCCAAGCGCGTCGAGATGGACACGACGCACGGCACGGTGTTTGTGCGGCATGGCCGTCAGCAAGATGATTTCCGCGCGGTCGCCAAGCCCTGCCAGGGCCTCTGCCGCGCCGTCCGTAATGTTTTGCCAATCGGCTTGCGTGTCAAAGAAATCGCCCAGCAGTGCCGTGACTTCGGGCTGTTCGATCAGGCGGCCGCTGGCCGTCTCTGCGATGTTGCCGGTCAGCCGGAACGAGGCCAGCGTCAGGCCATAGCCACGCGTCTTGAGGAAATTCGGAAACGGGCGGATGAATTCGAGCACGACATCGTCGACATCGAGCACCAGCAACGGCCGGTTGTCGGCTGCCAGTTCTTCGATCTGGCGCGCTGTTTCTGGATCATCGCTCATATGGAATGCTCGTGATTGTCATCGCCCAGCGGCAGCGACCGCAGGGCCTTGCCGACAGCAGCCGGCGGGGTGCCGGTTTCCTCGGCAAAGCGCATCAGCGTCGGCTCGTGGGCGAGGATGAATTGCAGGACACCAGCCAGGAAACCCGGCTCACTGGCGGCTTTGCGGATCGAATGGACCTCTATGCCGGTGATAGCCAGAAAGCGCGGCAAAAGCTCCGGATCGGAGGCGACAAAGCCCAGGGCCTTCACGGCAATCGATTCCGCTTCTTCGCGCATTGACGCTGCGTTTGCCATCACTACCTTCGGTGTGTGGAATGAGTCTCTCCCGCAGTAATGGCAAGAGTTGCTTGCGGCAAGCCATTAGAGCGTGGCGCGCCCTTTGGACGCGCAGGCGACGAGGTAGAATTCGCGCTGTTTTCCAGCCGCGGATTTCCGTTTCGTCAATCATATTGCCGTAAAGTGAAGCAGGGTTTGGTGCGTTCAGATATGGGCGCATGACGGTCGCCTTCGAAGCGGAAGGGCGGCCGGGACGGGATATCGATGCCGAAGAAGGTTATGATCGTCGAGGACAATGAGCTCAACATGAAGCTCTTTCGGGACCTCATCGAGGCAAGCGGTTACGAGACCGTGCGCACCCGCAACGGTCTGGAAGCGCTCGATCTGGCACGCCAGCACCGGCCGGATCTCATCTTGATGGATATCCAGTTGCCTGAGGTGTCGGGGCTTGAAGTGACCAAATGGCTGAAGGAGGACGACGAACTGCACGTCATCCCCGTCATTGCCGTGACCGCCTTCGCCATGAAAGGCGACGAGGAACGTATCCGCCAGGGTGGCTGCGAGGCTTATATTTCGAAGCCGATCTCGGTGCCGCGTTTCATCGAAACCATCAAATCCTATCTGGGCGATGCGTGATGTGCCCCTTCAGCCGAGCCGGAGCGTTATGAAATGACTGCGCGGATCCTCGTCGTCGACGATATCCCTGCCAATGTGCGGCTGCTGGAAGTGCGGCTGCTGGCCGAATATTTCGAAGTGTTGACCGCCACCAACGGGCCGGATGCGATCGAGACCTGCGAGAACGGCAAGGTCGATGTCGTGCTGCTCGATGTGATGATGCCCGATATGGACGGCTTGGAGGTCTGTCGGCGGCTGAAGAGCGATCCGGCGACATCGCACATTCCGGTGGTGATGATCACCGCGCTGGACCAGGTTTCCGACCGCGTCCGCGGGCTTGAGGCTGGCGCCGACGACTTCCTGACCAAGCCGGTCAACGACCTGCAGCTGATGACGCGCGTCAAGAGCCTTGTTCGGCTGAAGTCGCTGACCGACGAGTTGCGGCTGCGCGCCTCGACGACGCGCAATATCGGCATCGAGGAGTTGCTCAGCCGCAATTTCGCATCCGAGGACACGACGCCGAAAGTGCTTTTGATCGACGAGCGCAAAACATCCGTCGAGCGCATCCAGAAGATGCTGCGTGATCGGGCCGACCTCGACGTCACACATGATCCGCATGCCGGTTTCTTCCAGGCCGCCGAGACATCCTATGAATGCGTGATGATCTCGACCGCGTTCGCCGATTTCGATCCGCTGAGGCTCTGTTCGCAGTTGCGCTCGCTCGATCGCACCCGCTTCGTGCCGATTATCCTGCTGGCGGAGGAGGGCGAGGAGGAACGCATCATTCGCGGCCTGGAACTCGGCATCAACGACTATCTCATGCGGCCGATCGACCAGCAGGAACTGACGGCACGGCTGCGCACGCAGGTGCGCCGTAAGCGCTACAACGACCAGCTACGGGCCAGCGTCACCCAGACAATCGAAATGGCGGTGACCGACGGTCTGACCGGGCTGCACAATCGCCGCTATCTGGACAGCCATCTGCAGACGCTGTTCGATCGCGCCGTGGCACGGCGCCGGCCGCTGTCGGTGATGATCACCGACCTCGATCGCTTCAAGGCGATCAACGACGCGCACGGTCATGATGGCGGCGACGAGGTGCTGCGGGAATTCGCACGGCGGCTGCGCAAGAATGTCAGGGGTATCGACCTTGCCTGCCGCTTTGGCGGCGAGGAGTTCGTCGTGGTGATGCCGGATACCGAGGGCGCGGTGGCCGAGAAGGTGGCCGAGCGCATTCGCGCCGAAATCGCCCAGGCGGCTTTCGCCATTGGCCAGGACGGCAAGGCGATCGAAGTCACGGTCAGCGTCGGCGTGTCGTCGGTGCTGAAGGGCGTGGACACGGTGGCGGCGCTCATGAAGCGTGCCGATCTCGCGCTCTACGAAGCCAAAAGCGGCGGCCGCAATCGGGTCGTCGCCAAGGCGGCGTAGTGACCCAGCCCCGATTATCCAGTCAACCCGACAGGGTTACCCGTTTACCTTAATCCAAGCGATTCGCGAGCCTTGGTTAAGAAACTGTTGATTTTTATAAGCTCTTGCGCGACTGTGCAGGCCAAGACGAAGCCGGCACGAGGATAGACCGCCGGCTCCGGTCCCTGGGAATACCCCATGATGCTCAGGTCCGCCGCATCTCCTGGGTCCGTGGGGTCGGCCGGCCGGCGCTGGCACATAGTGGCCTCCTCGTACCGCTGCCAAACGCCGACCGGCCCCCTTCTTTCCAATGAACATCAGAGCTCCGTGCCAAAGCACGGAAGACTCTGGGTTTTTGCGCCTGAAAATCTGGATATCGTTAGGGGAAATTGCCCCGAGCGCTTGTTCCGCGGCAACCAACAGGGGAAACAATACCGTTCCCTTCCATTTCATACATATGGCGCACAAGGGGCTTGCGGCAAGACCCGGCTCCTCCCGTAAAACCGACCCGAACCAAGGTGCGGAAAACGGGAGTGATGACAATGGTTTCAGATCATGCGGTGGTGATCGCCGGGGGTGGTCCGGCGGGATTGATGCTGGCGGGCGAACTGGCGCTAGCAGGCGTCGACGTTGCCATTGTCGAAAGGCGGCCGGATCAGAAACTTGCCGGCCTGCGCGCAGGTGGCCTCCATGCACGCACCATCGAGGTGCTCGACCAGCGCGGAATTGCTGATCGGTTCCTCTCGCAGGGCCAAGTGAGCCCGGCCGTAGGTTTTCACATGATCCGCCTGGACATCAGCGACTTCCCAACCCGGCACAATTACCTGTTGGCGCTGCGGCAGAACCACATCGAGCGCATCCTGGCCGACTGGGTCGGCGAGTTGAAGGTGCCGATCTATCGTGAACACGAGGTTGCGGGGTTTATCCAGGACGACAGCGGCGTCGACGTCGAACTGTCCACCGGTCACCGCCTGAGGGCCGCATATCTGGTCGGCTGCGACGGAGGCCGCAGCACCATTCGCAAGGCGGCCGGTATCGAGTTCACCGGATGGGATCCGACGATGAGCTGGATGATTGCCGAGGTCGAAATGTCGGAAGAACCGGCATGGGGCTTCCGCAGCAACGCCTCCGGAATTCATGCCCTGGGTAAGATCGAGGACGGCAAGAAGGTTGGCGTCGTGCTGACGGAGCCCCGCCTGGAGGCGCGCGGCGAACCGACGCTACGCGAGCTCAGCGAGGCGCTGGCCGCCATCTATGGCACCGATTTTGGGGTCCACAGCCCGACCTGGCTCTCCCGCTTCACCGACATGACGCGCCAGGCTGCCGCATATCGCGACAGACGCGTGCTGCTGGCCGGCGATGCCGCCCACGTCCATCCGCCGATGGGTGGACAGGGCCTCAACATCGGCGTGCAGGATGCGGTGAACCTTGGATGGAAGCTGGCCCAGGTCATCAAGGGGATATCGCCGGAAAGCCTTCTCGACAGCTATCACGCCGAGCGCCATCCGGTTGCCGCCCGCGTGTTGCGTAACACGATGGCGCAGGTCGCGCTTCGCCGCACGGATGACCGCAGCAAGGCCTTGGCCGACACCGTTGCCGAGTTGCTCGGCATGGATGAACCCCGCAAAAAGATCGCAGCCGAGATGTCCGGCCTGTGTGTCCACTACGACCTCGAAGAGGGGCACCCGCTGCTTGGGCGGCGAATGCCCGATCTCGATCTGACCACCGCCGGCGGACCGTTGCGGGTCTTCACCTTGCTGCACGACGCGCGGCCCGTGCTGCTCAACCTCGGTGAGCCCGGCAGACTGGACATCGCGCCCTGGGCAGAACGGGTTCGGCAGATCGACGCCGGTTACGCCGGTATCTGGGACCTGCCGGCTCTCGGGAGTGTCGTTGCGCCCGACGCGGTCTTGATCCGGCCCGATGGTTATGTGGCTTGGGCCGGGGCGGGAACCCAACGGGGCCTTGTGGGCGCGCTGACCACCTGGTTCGGGCCGCCTGCTGCCGCAGGTTAGCAGACGCGATCGCGCGACCGCCTTGAGAATATTGCGTCGCTTCCTCCGACAGTGCTCCTGACAGTTTGTTGACAGGAGTTTTCAACTGTGCAGAATTGGTTGGACCATTGGACCACTCGGAGGAAATGTGGACCAGAACAGCCTGCCACCCATTCAAATCACGGCGCGCGACGACGCCGTGTTGAAGGCGTTGGTGGGATTTGTTCGCGCCGAAGCCCTGCAGCTGGGCGACAGACTCCCAACCGAACGCATTCTCGCCGAGCGGCTGAAGGTCAGCCGCAACACCGTGCGCGAGGCTCTGACACGCTGGGAAGGGCTCGGCCTCGTCGAACGCCGGCAAGGCAGCGGCACCTATCTCAAGGCGGCTGTTTCGCCTGATATGCTGCACATGCCGCTGACACTGGCCGGCGGCAATGATTTCACCAGCCTGATGCAGACGCTGGAGATCCGCCGCGCGCTGGAGGCGGAGGCAGCAGCCCTTTGCGCCGAACGCGCCAGCCAAGCCGATATTGCCGAGATCGCACGCAAGCTCGACATCATGGAACAGGCGTTCCGCACGCGCGAGGGCATGTCGTCGGAAGAGGATTGGGAGTTCCACCAGGCGATCTACCGGGTCTCGGGCAATCCGCTGTTCGAGCAGATCATCGCCGCCATGCATGAGCTGTTTCACCGCTTCTGGGAGCATCCGCTCGGCGTGCGTGACTTCGGCCACGCCAGCTTTCCCTATCACCGGACCATCTACGAACGCATTGCTGCCCGCGATCCGCAGGGCGCTCGCGCCGAGGCGCTCAAGCTGATCGCCACCGTCGAGGACGACCTCAAGCGCGGCGCGGCCAAACTCAAACTCTCGAGCCAGACATGAACGAGCATCCATCAGGTTTCGATTACGACTATCTCACCGAAGCGGCCACGCTTTTGGCGCATGACGAACCGTTCCCCGGCGGTGCGGTGGTGCCGCCGATCTACCAGACCTCGCTGTTCACCTTCGCCAACTATGCCGAGATGGCCGATACCTTTGCCGGCAAACGAAGGCAGCCGATCTACTCGCGCGGCGACAATCCCACGGTGATGGAGTTCGAGGCGCGCGTGGCAGCGCTCGAGGGCGCAGAAGCCGCGCGCGGCTTTTCCAGTGGCATGGCGGCGATCAGCGCCACAGTGCTTGCGTTCGTCGGTGCGGGCGAGCGCATCGTGGCGGTGCGCAATTGCTATGGCGATGCCTACCGTTTGTTCGAGCGGCTGTTGCCGCGCCTCAACATCAAGGTCGACTATGTCGACGGCTCCGACCCGGATGCGGTCGCGGCGGCACTTCCCGGCGCCAAGCTGCTTTATCTGGAAAGCCCGACCTCGATGATGTTCGAGCTGCAGGACATCGCGCATCTGACACGGTTGGCCAAGGAACAGGGCATCGTCACCACGATCGACAATTCCTGGGCGACGCCGGTGTTCCAGAAGCCGATCACGCATGGCGTCGACCTGGTGCTGCATTCGGCCTCGAAATACCTTGGCGGCCACAGCGATACGGTCGCGGGCGTCGTGGCGGGTTCGGCTGCCCACATCAAGCACATCAACGAGCAGACCTATTCCTATCTCGGCGGCAAGCTGTCACCGTTCGAAGCGTGGCTTTTGCTGCGCGGCCTGCGCACGCTGCCGCTGCGCCTGCCGCACCACATGAAGAGCGGCCTGACCATCGCCGAACGGCTGAAGGCGCATGCCGCTGTCGAGCGGGTCAACCATCCCGTCTATTCGAACCACCCGGGCAAGGCGACGCTGGCCGGCTATGCCGGGCTGTTCTCCTTCGAGGTTACGGACGAGATTGACATCCCCGTCTTCGTCGACGCGCTGAAATATTTCCGCATCGGCGTCAGTTGGGGCGGGCATGAAAGCCTGGTCGTGCCGGCCAAGGCGTCGCTGGAGCAGACGCCGGGCCTGAATTCGATGGCGCGCTTCGGCGTCAGCCCCCGAACCATCCGCTTCAATGTCGGATTGGAGAGTGTCGAAGACCTGTGGGCGGATGTCGCCCAAGCCTTCGAAAAAGCCAGAAAATAACAAGCGGGTTCAAAATGGGAGTCTTGAACATGAAAAAACTGACCGTCATGCTTGCCACCGTTGCGGGACTGGCGATTTCCGCCGGAAATGCTGTGGCCGATTCGACCCTGAAAATGGTCGAAGTCATCACCAGCCCGCCACGCACCGAATTCCTGAAGAAGCAGATCGCCGAGTTCGAAACGGCCAATCCAGGCATCAAGGTCGAGCTGATCTCGCTGCCCTGGGGGCAGGCGTTCGAGAAATTCCTGACCATGGTGCAGGCCGGCGACACGCCCGACGTGGTCGAGATGCCGGAACGCTGGATGGGCCTCTATGCCAACAATGCCCAGCTCGAGGATCTCGGCCCGTATATGGCCAAATGGGACGACGCCAAGACGCTGGGCGACCGCGCCAAGCAGTTCGGCTCGACCGTCAACAACACCCAGTTCATGATCCCCTACGGCTACTATGTGAACGCGCTGTTCTGGAACAAGAAGCTGTTCAAGGAGGCAGGTCTGGACGGCCCGCCGGCCACGCTCGACGAGTTCGTCGCCGACTCCAAGAAAATCTCCGCCATTCCGGGCAAATACGGCTACTGCCTGCGCGGCGGGCCGGGTGCCTTCAACGGCATGCACATGTTCATGAACATCGCTCAGGGCAAGGGTGGCTACTTCAACGAGGACGGCACTTCGACGATCAACGAGGAGGGCTCGGTCAAGGGCCTGCAGATGCTGGCCGATATGTACAAGGACGGCCTGGCGCCGAAGGATGCGGTGAGCTGGGGTTTCAACGAAACGGTCACCGGCTTCTATTCCGGCACCTGCGCTATGCTCAACCAGGATCCGGACGCGCTGCTCGGCATCGCCGACAAGATGAGCGCCGACGATTTCGCGGTAGCGCCATTGCCGGTCGGGCCGAGCGGCAAATCCTATCCGACACTCGGCTATGCCGGTTGGGCCATGTTCGCCAACTCGCAGCACAAGGACGACGCCTGGAAGCTGATGGCGACCCTTTTGTCGCCGAAGGACAATCTGGAATGGGCCAAGGAAGTCGGCGTCGTCCCGATCCACAACGGTGCCGACCAGGATCCCCATTTCAAGACCGAGCAGTTCAAGGGCTGGTTCACAGAGCTCAGCGACAGCTCCAAATATGAAATGGTCACCCCGCCGACGCATCTGGAGAACCTCGGCAATTTCGTCGACCAGGTGGCGATCAAGAATTTTCAGGAAGTGCTGCTTGGCCAGAAGACGGCCAAGGACGTCGCCGACCAGTGGGCTGCCTTCCTGACCAAGGAACAGCAGGACTGGATGGCGAAGAACAAGAAATAAGCGCGTTCTTTCCTTCTCCCGTTCACGGGGAGAAGGTGTCACGAAGTGACGGATGAGGGGCGGCGGTAGTTTTGCCTACTTTGCGCTGCCCCTCATCTGCCTGCCCATCCTTCGCAGCCGCTGCGCTGCAGCTTCGGAGGGTGAACCGGCACTTCTCCCCGCTCATTGTCCATCCGCTGCTCCAGGGAGCCGATCCTCACCCAATGACCTATGCCGTGTCCGAAATACGATCCGTCGGCAAGCCTCGAAAGAAGCGGCTGTCGCATGCCGCTATCGAGCCATGGCTCTATCTCAGCCCGGCGATCATCCTGCTGGTCGTGGTGCTTCTGGTGCCGCTGGTCATCGGCATCAGCTACTCCTTCCGCAAGTTCTCCGCCTTCAAGTCCGAATATGTCGGGCTCGGCCAGTATCAGGCGATGCTGTCGGATCAGGTGCTGGGCCAGGCGCTGGTCAACACGTTGTGGTGGACGGTCGCCAGCCTTTTCTTCCAGTTCTTCCTCGGCCTTGGCCTGGCGCTTCTGCTCGACAAGCCGTTTCGCGGCCGCAAGGCTGTACAAGCCCTGGTGTTCCTGCCCTGGGCGGTGCCGTCCTTCCTGTCGGGCCTGACTTGGGCCTGGCTGTTCAATCCGATCATCGGCCCGCTGCCGCACTGGCTGTTTGCATTGGGTCTGAAGGCCGAGCCGACCAATGTGCTGTCCGATCCGTCAACCGCCATGTGGGGGCCGATCGTCGCCAATATCTGGTTCGGCATTCCGTTCTTCGCCATCACGCTCCTGGCGGCGCTGAAGTCGATCCCGTCGGAACTGCATGAGGCTGCGGCCATCGATGGAGCCTCGCCCTGGCAGCGCTTCACCAAGGTGACGCTGCCGTTTCTGGCGCCGACCATCGCCATCACCGTGATGTTGCGCACCATCTGGATCGCCACCTTCGCCGACCTGATCTTCGTCATGACCGAAGGCGGACCGGCCGGCTCGACCAACACTGTGCCGGTCTACATCTATGTCAGCGCCTTCAAATCGCTGGACAAGGGCTATGCCTCGGCGGTGGCCGTGCTGCTATTGGTCCTGCTCATTGCCTATGCGATTGCGCTGATCGGTATCCGCCGCACCCTGGTGAGGCACGTCTGATGATCGCAGGACGCACAGCCTCGCAGCGCTTCTTCGGCGGCATCGGCCTCTACGCGGCAATCGCGGCTTACGTGCTCTTTGCCTTGTTCCCGATCTACTGGACGCTGAAGATCTCGGTCACGCCGGAGCGGCTGCTTTATTCCGAAGGCATCACCTTCTGGCCGTCGCACATGACGCTGCAGAACTTCGTCACCGTGCTCGAGGCCACCGATTTCCCCCGCTATTTCCTCAACAGCGTCATCGTCTCGGTATCGACGGCGGCACTGGTGACAATCATCGCCACGCTTGCCGGTTATGCCATGTCGCGCTTCACCTTTCGCGGCAAGGCAGCACTGGCGCTGATGTTGCTTTTGACCCAGACCTTTCCGCTGGTGATGGTCATTCCGCCGATCTACCGCGTGATGGGTCAGATCGGACTGATCAACAGCCTGACCGGGCTGATCATCATCTACACCGCCTTCAACACGGCTTTTGCCACCTTCCTCATGCAGTCCTTTTTCGACGGCATCCCCAAGGATCTGGAGGAAGCGGCGATGATCGACGGCTGCACGCGTGCGCAGGCGATGCGCAAGGTGATTGTACCGCTGACGCTGCCGGGCATGGGCGCGACGCTCGGTTTCGTCTTCACCGCCGCCTGGAGCGAGCTTCTGTTCGCGCTAATGCTGATTTCCAGCGACGACCAGAAGACCTTCGCCGTCGGCTTGCTCACCTTCATCGGCAAGTTCGCCGTCGATTGGGGACAGATGATGGCGGCATCCATCCTGGCGTTGATCCCGGTCTGCATCTTCTTCGCCTTCCTGCAACGCTATCTCGTCACCGGCCTGACCGCCGGCGCCGTCAAAGGATAGATCGATGGCCTCTGTTACGCTCGATAAGGTCCGCAAGGATTATGGCGCCGTCCGCGTCCTGCACGCGGTCGACCTTGAAATCGCCGATGGCGAGTTCGTCGTCCTGGTCGGCCCGTCGGGCTGCGGCAAGTCCACGCTTTTGCGCATGATCGCCGGGCTGGAGGAGGCTTCCGGCGGCGAGATCCGCATTGGCGAGCGGCTGGTCAATGACGTAGCACCCAAGGACCGCGACATCGCCATGGTGTTCCAGTCCTACGCGCTTTATCCGCATATGGACGTGTCGAAGAACATGGGCTTCAGCCTGCTCCTGAAGAAGGCGGAGAAGGCGACGATCGACTCCAGGGTGGACGGCGCCGCCAAGCGGCTCGGGCTCGATACCTTCCTGCAGCGCCTGCCGCGGCAATTGTCCGGCGGCCAGCGCCAGCGCGTCGCCATGGGCCGGGCGATCGTGCGCGACCCCAAGGTCTTCCTGTTCGACGAGCCGCTGTCGAACCTCGACGCCAAGCTGCGCGTCCATATGCGCGCCGAGATCAAGGCGCTGCACCAGCAACTGAAGACGACATCGGTCTATGTCACGCACGACCAGATCGAGGCGATGACCATGGCCGACCGGATCGTCGTCATGCATGACGGGCTGATCCAGCAGGTCGGCGCGCCGCTCGATCTCTACGACCGGCCGGCCAACATGTTCGTTGCAGGTTTCATCGGTTCGCCCGGCATGAATTTTCTGCCGGCGACGGTTCGCAAGGGCGCTACGTTGGAGGCCGTACTGGCCGACGGCCAGGCGCTGCGGCTGCCGGAAGACTTGCCACTGACCCACGGTGACGCCATCACCGTCGGTTTGCGGCCCGAGCATATCAAGCTGGCGGACGACGGTGCGTTGAAGGGCGAGGTGGGTGTGGTCGAGCCGCTCGGCCTTTCGACGCAGTTCTACGTCAAGCTAGCCAGCCAGCAGCTGTGCGTCTTTGCCATGGGCCGTGCCGGCGTCAAGTCCGGCGACGTGGTGCGGTTGGCGGCCGAACCGGACCAGCTGCATCTGTTCGATGCGAAAAGCGGCGAGCGCATCGGCTGAGGGGACGCAGCCGGGTCGGATGCGGGCAGCCGGATCAGGCGCCGCTATCGGGCGGGACATACACGGTAACGCTACATTTCAATTGGATAAAATAGCGGAACGTCCAAGAGACATTTCCGGAACCTAACAGGATCGCTCGGACCTTTGCGTCTAGGGCGCAAGACCTTAGTCCCGCCGTCTTCTCAAAAGAACGGAGGTCATTTCGCCGCGAACTAGGCCACCGTCGGAGTTAGTCAACACCGACGGTGGCCCCTGCAATATGGGCGAGTGGGT
>NZ_RZRR01000661.1:0-3239 GCF_003998555.1 Mesorhizobium sp. M7A.F.Ca.CA.002.09.1.1
AATTCGAATCCGGCATGGTGGTCAATCCCGTCACCATCGGCCCCGACGCGACGCTCGCCGACGCGCTGGGCCTGATGCGCAGCTATTCGATCTCGGGCATTCCGGTGGTCGAGAACGGCGGCAGCGGCGGCCACAAGATCGGCCGGCTGATCGGCATCCTGACCAATCGCGACGTGCGCTTTGCGTCCGATCCGGCGCAGAAGGTCCATGAACTGATGACCCGTGACAACCTGATCACGGTCAAGGAGAACGTCGACCAGGACGAGGCCAAGCGCCTCCTGCACCAGCACAGGATCGAAAAGCTGGTGGTCGTCGACAGGCAGGGCAATTGCGTCGGACTGATCACCGTCAAGGATATCGAGAAGTCGCAGCTCAATCCGCACGCCACCAAGGACGCACAGGGCCGCCTGCGCGCCGCCGCCGCCACCAGCGTCGGCGATGACGGTTTCGAGCGCGCCGAACGCCTCATCGATGCCGGCGTCGACCTTCTGGTGATCGACACCGC
The DNA here is from genome assembly GCF_003998555.1 of Mesorhizobium sp. M7A.F.Ca.CA.002.09.1.1. Taxonomy (NCBI): domain Bacteria; kingdom Pseudomonadati; phylum Pseudomonadota; class Alphaproteobacteria; order Hyphomicrobiales; family Phyllobacteriaceae; genus Mesorhizobium; species Mesorhizobium sp. M7A.F.Ca.CA.002.09.1.1. The sequence continues at coordinate 506 of NZ_RZRR01000661.1, forward strand.
GCATGGCCACTCGCAGCGCGTGCTCGACGCCGTCACGCGGGCGAAAAAACTATCCAACTCCGTCCGCATCCTGGCTGGCAATGTCGCCACCGCCGCGGGCACGCAGGCGCTGATCGACGCCGGCGCCGACGCCGTCAAGGTCGGCATCGGCCCGGGTTCCATCTGCACCACCCGCATCGTTGCCGGCGTCGGCGTGCCGCAGCTCTCAGCCATCATGTCGGCGGTCGAGACGGCGCACAAATCCGGCGTCTCGGTGATCGCCGATGGCGGCATCAAATATTCCGGCGATCTGGCCAAGGCGCTCGCCGCAGGCGCCAGTGCGGCCATGATCGGCTCGCTGCTGGCCGGAACCGACGAAAGCCCGGGCGAGGTCTATCTGCACCAGGGCCGCTCCTTCAAGGCCTATCGCGGCATGGGCTCGGTCGGCGCCATGGCCCGCGGCTCGGCCGATCGCTACTTCCAGGCCGAGGTGCGCGACACGCTGAAACTGGTCCCGGAAGGCATCGAAGGGCAGGTTCCCTACAAAGGACCTGTGTCTGGCGTGCTGCACCAGCTTGCGGGCGGCTTGAAAGCCGCTATGGGTTATGTTGGTGGCCGCGACCTTGCCGATTTCCGCGAGCGCGCCACCTTTGTGCGCATATCCAATGCCGGACTTCGTGAAAGCCACGCCCATGACGTCACGATTACCCGCGAAAGCCCGAACTATCCCGGCGGAGCCTGACCAGTACGGGCTCGGGCGGAGCCTGACGGCAACGATCCTGCGGCTGCCGCGCCACGCAGGCGCACTCTGTTTCCTGTCGGCGGTGGTTTTCATCGCCATGACGGCTATGGAATTCCTCTACTTCCGCCAGTTGAGCGGCGGCTTGCCATCACTCGACATGCGTATTTTCGGTTTCACTCCGGACGAAGGCATGGCCTGGCTGACGGCACTCGGCCGGCGCGGCGGCGAGATCATTCTCGTCTGGCACTATCTGACCTTCGATCTGTTGTTCCCGGCGCTGCTGTCTGTGACGCTGGTCAGCCTGATCCTGGCCACCGGCCGGCGATTGAAGGCTTTCCGCGTGCAGCCGGTGCAGCTGCAGTCGATCTTCGCGCTGGTCCTGGTGCTGCCCTACACGCTTGCCGACTACGCCCAGAACATCGCGGTAGCGCGGCTTCTGTCCGATTTCCTGTCGGCGAATCCGGACTCGCTGTCTTTGGCTTCGGCGCTCACCGTCACCAAATTCGCGCTTTTCGCCGTCCCGGTGATCGTCATTGCCGCCTTCTGGCTGGCAGGCCAGAAACGCCTGGCCTGATGCCGCGCGCAAAGCTCAGCCCGCTAGGGGAAACTTCGTGAACCAGACCACGATCTTCTGGCCTGTTCTGGCGCATGTGCTGCTGATCTACATCGTCTACTGCGTCCTGGGTCGCCGCAGATACGGCGCAATCAGGTCAGGCGAGGCGAAGCCAGCTCAGTTCAAGGTGCGTTCGACCGAGCCGGCCTCCAGCGTCACCGTTGCCGCCAATCTCACCAACCAGTTCGAGCTGCCGGTGCTGTTCTATGTGCTGTGCCTGACGCTGCACCTGACCAACGGCGTCAACTATCTGACCCTGGCGCTGATGTGGATTTTCGTCGCATCGCGCTATTTCCACGCCTGGGTTCACCTGACCAGCAACAATCTGCTGCTGCGCAGCCGCTCGTTCTTCGTCAGTGCGGTGATTCTCCTGCTGGGATGGATCTGGTTCGCCCTACACCTGCTCGGCGTGGTTTGAGCAGAGCACCTTTTCCTTCTCCCGCAAGGGGAGAAGGAAAGTCCGCGAGGGACGTCTACAGGTCGAACACCGCAATCTTGCGCTTGTCGAACTTGATGCCGATCTCGCCGCGCACCAGCTTGAGCGCGGCCTCGCCGAACACCGCGCGCCGCCAGCCCTGCAGGGCCGGTACGTCGGCGTCCTCGCCCTCGGCGGCGATACGGTCGATGTCGTCGCTGGAGGCCAGCACCTTGGACGCGACGCCTTCCTTTTCGGCGACGATCCGCAGCAGCACCTTCAACAGTTCCGCCGCGGCGCTCGAGCCCTCGGGCGGCTGGAAACTCTTTGGCAGTTTCGGCATCTGCTCCTTGGGCAAGGCAAGGGCGGTGTTGACCGCGCCGAGCAGCGCCGTTGCCGTCGACGAGCGCTCCCAGCCCTTCGGCGTCGTGCGCAGCTTGCCAAGGGCTGCCGCGTCGCGCGGCGCCTGCTGCGCCACCTCGTAGATCGCGTCGTCCTTCAGCACGCGGCCGCGCGGCACGTCGCGTTCGCGCGCCTCGCGCTCGCGCCACGCCGCAACGCCCTGCACGATCGCCAGTTCCTGCGGCTTGCGCAGCCGCATCTTCAGCCGTTTCCAGGCGTCCTCGGGGTGCGGATCATAGGTCTCGCGCGAGGTCAGCACCTCCATTTCCTCGTTGAGCCAATGGGCGCGGTTTTCGCGCGCCAGTTCGGCGCTGAGGTGCTGATAGACCTCGATCAGATGGGTGACGTCGGCCAGCGCATAGTCGAGCTGCTTGTCGGAAAGCGGCCGGTGGCGCCAGTCGGTGAAGCGCGACGACTTGTCGAGCCGCGCGCCGGTGATGCGCTGCACGAGCTGATCGTAGGAAACGCTGTCGCCGAAGCCGCAGACCATCGCCGCCACTTGCGTGTCGAACACTGGATGCGGAACCAGATCGCCGAGATGGACGATGATTTCGATGTCCTGCCGCGCGGCGTGGAAGACTTT
>NZ_RZRR01000662.1:0-3237 GCF_003998555.1 Mesorhizobium sp. M7A.F.Ca.CA.002.09.1.1
CCGCTCCAGCGGCCAGCGCTGGAGAAAATCGGCGGCTTCGCTGACGCTGTCGATCTCTTCGATCTCATCTTCCACCCGCACTTTGAGCGGCACTCCGGTTTTCATCGTACCCACGGCGTTCACCTTCGCTTTGCGCGCGGCTCCAGCTACCGCACCCATAAACGCGCCCCGCTGGGGGCCGGTTGCATCAATTTTTCGGGCGGCGCCCGCTCCTCACGGGCTAGCCACCGCATCCAGCCAGTCATGGGCGCGGCTTTTGGGCCTGTCGACCAGGATGTTCTGCTGCTTGGCCGCCCTGGTGAAGGCGTCGAACGCGATGCGCTGGCAGCAGATGCCGTCCACGGCGAGCGTAACCAGCCGGGAAGCCTCGAGATAGCCAGGCGCTGTCTTGTCGGGCCATTGGTGGCGCAGTGCCTCGGCGGCTCCGGCCACCGAACTGACCAGCATGGTTTTGTTGTCGCAAAAGCGCACGGTAACCGGCATGAAGGCTGTCATCGGCGAACCTCCCCTTGGCATGGACGCGACATAACGTCGAAAGCTCGCGCCGGTTCCATCAGCCTGGATGCCGGACGACAGGGATGCTGGCGCGGCGGCGAAGAGGCGACGACCTCCGGTTCATTGAAGGCCAACCGAGCAGCGCTCCGCTCCGCTCTGCCACCGCGTGGGAAGATGCCCGGCAGGGCCGAGGGCGCGCGAAGGATCGCCACGTGCCGGCCTCCCACCACCATCCCAACCAGGAGCCTCCCATGAGCAAAAAGACCAGACCCGCAAAACCGCAGGCGCCGAAATTGCCGAAGGGCGAGGCCGAGCAGGTGCGCATACGCCGCGAGATCGGCCATGATTTCGCGCTCAGGGATGACGCCCTCGGCCGCAAGCGGCTGGCAGCGGGCACGCTGGAGGCTGCGCGTGTCTACGAAGTGTCGAATGACGGCTACGCCGCGACCGGCGGCATCGTGCGGCTGCGCGCCATCGATGCGCTCGTCGGCATCACTTCGCTGTCGCGCCAGCAGCGCGAGGCAGGCCTGCGCTACCGCGAGGATTTCCGCTGCAGTCAGCAGGCTGATGTCAAGCCGATGCGCTGGACCGAGCGCATCGACGGCGGCCGCGAGGGCGGCGGCATCGCCGACAGCGTTCTCGACGCCGGCAGGGCCTATGCCGCCGCCACAAGAGCGCTAGGCCATTGGGAGGTGGCCGCCGTGGTACGACAAGTCTGCTGCGCGGACGGTTCCCTCAAGCGCCTGTCCGAGCAGACCGGCGAGGGCCGGAACGTGGTGACGAAGCTGCTGAAGGTGGGGCTGGATTTGTTGGCAGTGCATTACGGGATGATGATGAGGAGGCGGGTGGGGTGAGCGGCGCAAATATCCGGCCGGCGGCGCCGGCCGGATCATTTTTCACAGGATCAGATCATCGGCAGACGCGGATTTCCTCGACGATCCTGTGGTGATGGCGCCAATGCTTGACCAGTGCGATGTGGCAACGGTGGTGACGGTGGTAATAGCGCGGCCTGTAGCCGTTGTCATAGGCGTCGTACTGGTAATAAGGGCGATAGTAGCGATCGCCATAGTCGTAACCATTGTAATAATCGTCGCCGTAATAGTCGTCTGCATAGCCGCCAATGCCGATACTGATACGGCTGCGGGCGTCGGCGGGGGCGATCATCGCCGCCGCCGAAGCAATGGCGATAACCGAAACAAGCAGGAGCTTTTTCATAGCTGCCTCCTTTTCAAGGTTAGGCTAATATATAACTGCCGAGTTGCAGCCTCGTTCCACAGATTCGTAAGATGTGACGAACAATACAGACCGGGGCGCAGATGCCCAGGCGCCTAAAACAAGGCCCTCTCCAATGGCCCCGCCAGTGTCTCGGCAAAGCCCGTCGCCAGATGGTGCCTGTCACGAAACGCCAGCTTGCCTGATATGACGACGTGGCAGGAGGTCGGGCCGCAGAATTGGTTGGTGAGGTCGATGTAGCGGGTGTCGGGCACGCTGGTCACCACGGCGCGCTCGGTGGCGGCGGTGCTGTCGTTGGCGGCTTCGGCCCTTGGCGTGTCGCAGTGCGGCGAGGGTGCCTCGCGCCACCACAGGGTGCGCGCCACGCAGGAGCCGGCGAAGCTGGCGTTGATCGGCGTGTCGCGGATGACTGCCGTCTCGACACCGGCCCGGCTGAAGGCCTGCAAGGTCGAGCGCAGGCCGGCCTGCCAGCGCGCCACTTCGGCGGTGCGTTCGGCGGCGGGCAGATCGCGGGTCAGATTGCCGATGGAAAATTCGGAGATCACCACCAGGCGCGGCTTGCGGCGGATGATCTCTGATATGGCCTGCTCGCGCCAGGCGTCGCATTCGGTGTAGTCGCGCTTCAGCACCGTGTTGAAGGTGGAGAGCCGCGAGGCGCGGCACGATGATTTGAGGTAGGTGACCACCTTGGTGTCGTTGCGCCTGGCTGCTTCGATCAGCGGCGTCGACCAGTGGTCGGCGTGCGAATCGCCAAACAGCACGATGGTGCGGGTGGCATCGGCCGGGCCGAATGTGCAGGGTTTCGGCGTCACCGTTTGGAAGTCGGCCAGGCAGTTCTTGTCGACGGCCCGCGCGATGGAAGGTCTTTCGGCCGCCTGCTCGATGCCGCGCTGCTCGGGACCGATGTTGCGCGTGGCCAGATGCGCATTGGCGTAGGCGACCGCCACGCCGGCACCGGTCAGCGCCAGCGCGGGTGCGAGCGCGCGAGCGCCCACCGTCAGCCAGGCGCCGCGTCGTGCCGGGTTCTCGATGAGGTGATAGGTGAGCACCGACAGCGCCAGCGCCAGCACGCCGCAGCCCAGCCGCTGCGGCACCGTAAGATCGGGCGTCAGCATCCCGGCGTAGACGATGACCGGCCAGTGCCAGAGATAGAGCGAATAGGAGAGCGTGCCGATCCATTGCAAGGGCGGCAGCGACAAAGCGGTGGCCGGGCCAAGGACGTGCCGGTCGGTCCGCCCGTTGGTCTGTTCCCCGCAGCCGCCGCTCAGCAGCACCAGCACGGTGCCGGCAACCGGCAGCAGTGCATACCAGCCGGGGAAGGGCAGGTCCTCGCTCAACAGGCGATAGGCGGTCGCAATCAGCGCCAGGCCGAGCCAGCCAAGGGCTGGCCGCAGCCAGATGCGGTGCTGCAGCAAAGCCATGGGGACCAGCGTCGCCAGGCCGCCGGCAGCGAACTCCCAGGCGCGCAGCGGCGAGAAATAGAAGGCCCAGGCCGGCGCCGCGCTGGTC
>NZ_RZRR01000663.1:0-3235 GCF_003998555.1 Mesorhizobium sp. M7A.F.Ca.CA.002.09.1.1
TCCTTAAGGCGGCGGATCGGCGCCGGTTCATCGTGGGCAAAGATCAGCCGGTAATCCGTCTTGGCCAGATCCGGCTGCAAGGGCCAATTGAATGCCGGGCGCGCCCCGATCGATGCCGGCAGCGGCTCATCGCCGGTGTTGGTGATGTCGAAAGTCACATCAAGCTGCTGGCGGACCAGCGTGTAGGTCACTTCAAGCCGAAAGGCGAACGGATAGCGCGCCCGGGTGTCGGCGTCGTCGGCAAGCACCAGCGTGCAGGATCGCGGTCCCTTCCGCGCCCAGGCAAACGGCTTGTCGCGCGCGAACCCGTGCTGCGTCATTGGATAGGTCCGGCCGCGATGGCGCAGATGATCGCCCGCCAGCCGCCCTACGATCGGGAACAGCACCGGCGAGTGACGCCGCCATTCCGGCCCCGCCTGCCACAGGAATTCGAATCCGCGCACATCTTGCAGCGAAATCAGTTCGGCGCCCTGCGCAACGATGGTCGCCGAGATACCGTCGCCATGAAGCGTTTGGCTGTCCTGTGCCACATTTCCTCGCGGGTCGTTGTTGAAGGCCGGCGCGGTGGGCAGACTAGCAAAAGCGCTTCGGGACTCAAGGTGCAGCCTGGTTCTGCAGGAACGAATTGTGGCCGGAGGATCTCCCTCCGGCCACCTCTCCGCATCAAGAGCAATAACCCTCGCTCTTGCCCACAGCGGATAGTCGTTATTCGCGTTCGCCGGTGAAATTCAGCAGCAGCTGGAAGATGTTGATGAAGTTCAGATAGAGCGAGAAGGCGCCGAAGACGGCAAGTTTCTGGCGCGATTCCGCGTCGAAATTCTCGGCATACTGTTCCTTGATCGTCTGCGTGTCCCAGGCGGTCAGGCCGATGAACACGGCGATGCCGATCACCGAGATGGCGAACTGCAGCGCGGTCGAGCCGAGGAAGATGTTGACGATGCTGGCGATCACCACGCCGATCAGGCCCATGATCAGGAACGACGAGAACTGGGTCAGGTCGCGCTTTGTCGTGTAGCCGTACAGGCTGGTGGCGCCGAACATGGTGGCTGCGATGAAGAAGGTGCGCGCGATGCTGGTTCCGGTGAACACCAGAAACACGGAGGCGAGCGAGAGGCCCATGACCGCGCAGAAGGCCCAGAACATCGCCTGGGCATTCGCCGCGGACATGGTCTGCATCTTGAACGAGAACAGCATGACGAAGGCGAGCGGTGCCAGCATCACCACCCATTTCAGCGGGCTGGAGAAGATCGGCACGTAGAGCGCCGGCGTCGATGAGATCATGAAGGCGACGAGGCCGGTGACCACCAGGCCGACACCCATGTAGTTGTAGACGCGCAGCATATGCTGGCGCAGGCCCTCGTCGAAGACGGCTCCGGTTTGGGCGCCGGCGGCGACGCGATATCCCAGATTGGGGGTGTTCATTTGCGTTCTCCTTTGTGGATCGATCAGTAGAGCGTCTTGGCGAGCGTCTCTGCGGCGCGGTCGAGGTCGTGGACCTCGCTTCGTCCGACCACCGCATAAGCCACATCGCCGATCTGGAAATAGGCCGATGAGATGTCGCCCGAGGGCGCGATCGTCGGCTTGACGACGTCGAAGGTTCCAGGCCGGATCGCAAACAGCGACACCAGCCCCATGTCTTTCGTCTCGACCGCCATCTCGACGCTCGGACCAAAGCGGGACGGATAGATCTGCACGTCGCGGACCTTCCAATCCTTGGGCAGCGACGGCATGACGATGGCGGTCGCGGCGCGAATCTCGCCGGCGTTGTAGTTGGGCGCCTCGGGCTGCGACGGCATGCTCTCGCGCACCAGCGTGGTCCTGTGGGCCCGCACTGCGTCGTCGACATAGGCGGGCGGCTGCGGCGAGGCGACGACCTTGGTCACCGACATCGGCCCGATGATACCGTTCGCCAGCCACCCGGCGGCGACGAAGACAGCAACCACCGCGGCGCGCTGCAGCACACCGAAGATGCGGCCGCGGGCAAGCCCCCTCTCCAGCCGCCGCGCGGCATCGGCGGTCGCGGGCCGTGCCATACCTTTGGAGCCGGCAAGCGCCACGCGCAGTTCATCGCGGGTCCTGAGATCCGACATCACGCGCGCCGCCGCCTCCGGGCGAGCGGACAAGAATGCCTCCACCTCGATGCGGCGGGTGACGTCGATCTGGTCGTCGACATAGGCGTCGAGGTCGATATCCGTCACGGGATCGACAGTTGCGGTCATGAAGGGCCTCCAACGATCCTGAGGTGGTTTTTTGCCTTCGCCGGCTCCTCCATCTCGCGCAGCGCGGCGCGCGCCCTGCCGATGCGCGACATCAGCGTGCCGAGCGGCACGCCGCTGGCATCGGCGGCCTGCTGATAGGAGAGGCCTTCGATAGCGACGAGGTGCAGCGCTGAACGCTGTTCTTCCGGCAGGCTGAAAAAAGCCTGGCGCACCTGCGCCAGGCGCACCGAATGTTCCTGTGGTGCCGGCGTGCTGCCGTCGGCCAGGTATCCAGCCTGTTCGACGCGCGACGCCTCGGACTTGCGGGCCCGCATCCTGTCGATGAAGGTGTTGTGGACGATCGACAGCAGCCACGCGCGCAGGTTTCCGCCGGAGCGGAAGGTGCTGCGCCGCTCATAAGCGCGCACCAGCGCGTCATGGACAAGGTCCTCGGCGTCGGTGCTGTCGCGCGTCAGCGAGCGCGCATAGCGGCGCAGCGAACCGAGCTGTCCTATGATGTCAAAGCGTGGCATCGGCGGTTTCATGTCCTGTTTACGGAACATGTGGGGATTTTAATCCCTGCCCTGCCAATTTTTTCCTTTGGAGGACATCGTTCGAATGCAACGATTGATGCCGGCATCAATCTTATCATCGGCATCGCCACGATGTGCCATGCCCGGTGGATCGTGCCTACTTCACACGCCTCTTCTCCAGCTTCCGCGCCAGCGTCCGGCGGTGCATGCCCAGCCGTCGTGCCGTCTCGGAAATGTTGAAGTCGGCCTCCACCAGCGTCTCGTGGATGCGCTCCCATTCGAGGTTCTTTATCGAGGTTGGCCGCTCGGCGAGCGGCACCGAAGCATTGCCCTCGACCTGGCCGAAAGCCGCTTCTATGTCGTCTGTATTGGCGGGCTTGGCGAGATACTGGCAGGCGCCGAGCTTGATCGCCTCGACAGCGGTGGCGATGCTGGCAAAGCCGGTCAACACGACGATCCGCATTTCAGGATCGTCGTGTTGACCGGCTTTGCCAGCATCGCCAC
>NZ_RZRR01000664.1:0-3233 GCF_003998555.1 Mesorhizobium sp. M7A.F.Ca.CA.002.09.1.1
GGCGCACGGCGTGCTGCGCAACAGCCTCGAGGTCGGCGGCGAATACATGTTCCGCATGCGCGGCGAGGCGCATATCTGGTCGCCAGATGCTGTCGCCACCTTGCAGCACGCCGTGCGCCAGGGATCGTGGGAAACCTTCAAGGACTATTCCGCCCAGATCGACAGCGAGACGGCCCGCGCCCAGACCATTCGCGGCCTGTTCAAGCTCAAGCTGGCCGGGGAAACCGGCCGCAAGAAGGTGGCGCTCGACGACGTCATGCCGGCGGCCGACATCGTCAAGCGGTTCTCGACCGGAGCGATGTCGTTCGGCTCGATCTCGCGCGAAGCGCACACGACGCTGGCGCGCGCGATGAACCAGATCGGCGGCAAGTCGAACACCGGCGAGGGCGGCGAAGAGGCCGACCGCTATCTGCCGCTGCCGGGCGGCGGCAAGAACCCGGAACGCTCGGCGATCAAGCAGATCGCCTCGGGACGTTTCGGCGTCACGGCCGAATACCTCGTCAACTCCGACATGATGCAGATCAAGGTGGCGCAGGGTGCCAAGCCCGGCGAGGGCGGTCAGCTGCCCGGCCACAAGGTCGACGCCACCATCGCCAAGGTCCGGCATTCGACGCCGGGCGTCGGCCTGATCTCGCCGCCGCCGCATCACGACATCTATTCGATCGAGGATCTGGCACAGCTGATCTACGACCTGAAGAACGTCAATCCGGCAGCCGACGTGTCGGTCAAGCTGGTGTCGGAAGTCGGCGTCGGCACGGTTGCGGCGGGCGTCGCCAAGGCGCGCGCCGACCACATCACAATTTCGGGCTATGATGGCGGCACCGGTGCCTCGCCGCTGACGTCGCTCAAGCATGCCGGCAGCCCGTGGGAAATGGGCCTTGCCGAGACACACCAGACGCTGGTGCTGAACGGCTTGCGGTCGCGCGTTGCGCTGCAGGTCGATGGTGGCTTGCGCACAGGGCGCGACGTCATCATCGGCGCGCTGCTCGGCGCCGACGAGTTCGGCTTCTCGACCGCACCGCTGATCGCGGCCGGCTGCATCATGATGCGCAAATGCCATCTCAACACCTGTCCGGTCGGCGTCGCGACGCAGGATCCGGTGCTGCGCAAGCGCTTCAAGGGCACGCCCGAGCATGTCATCAACTTCTTCTTCTACGTCGCGGAAGAGGTGAGGGAGCTGCTCGCCGAGATGGGCTACACCCATATCGACCAGATCATCGGCGACACCGATCTTCTGGAAAAGCGCGACCTGATCGTGCACTGGAAGGCGCGCGGGCTCGATTTCTCGAAGATGTTCTTCAAGCCGGATGCGCCGCATGAAGCGGTGCACTGGACCGAGCGGCAGAAGCACCCGATCGACGACGTGCTCGACCGCAAGCTGATCGAACTGGCCAAGCCGGCGCTCGAGAGCAAGCTGCCGGTCAAGATCGAGGTCGATATCCGCAATGTCGACCGCTCCGCGGGCGCCATGCTGTCGGGCGAAGTGGCCAAGCGCTTCAAGCACAAGGGCCTGCGCGAGGATACGATATCGGTGAAGCTGACCGGCACTGCCGGCCAGTCCTTTGGCGCCTTCCTGGCGCGCGGCATCTCGTTCGAGCTTGTCGGCGCCGGCAACGACTATGTCGGCAAGGGCCTGTCGGGCGGCCGCATCGTCATTCGGCCGCCGGAAGAGGCCAAGATCGTCGCGGCTGAATCCATCATCGTCGGCAACACGGTGCTCTATGGCGCAACCGAGGGCGAAGCCTATTTCGCCGGCGTCGCCGGCGAGCGTTTCGCCGTGCGCAATTCGGGCGTCGCCGCCGTCGTCGAAGGCGTCGGCGATCATGGCTGCGAGTACATGACTGGCGGCATCGTCGTCGTCATCGGCAAGACCGGCCGCAACTTCGCCGCCGGCATGTCTGGCGGCGTCGCCTACGTGCTCGACGAGGCGGGCGATTTCGCCGAGCGCTGCAACATGGCGATGGTCGAGCTGGAGCCGGTTCCGGAAGAAGACGATCTGATGGAAAGGCTGCTGCACCATGGCGGCGACCTCGACCACAAGGGCCGCGTCGACGTCTCCGGCGACATGACCAGCCATGACGAGGAGCGGCTCTACCAGCTGATCTCGAACCATGTGCACTACACCGGGTCGGTACGTGGTCGCGAGATTCTCGACGACTGGGCGACGTTCCGGCCGAAGTTCCGCAAGATCATGCCGGTCGAATACCGCCGCGCCCTGATCGAGATGGAACGCATGCGCATGGGCGTTGCGGCGGAATAGGCTTTGCAATGGCCGGGGAGCCCAGGCTTCCCGGCCCATCTTCATCGACAGTTTGACCTCCGGCGCAAGGTTGCCATGGCTGCCTCAAGGGGTTAACGGGTGCGGCGAAAACCGCACCATCTGGACAGCAGGAACTGGACTATGGGCAAGGTAACAGGCTTTCTCGAAATCGACCGGCAGGTGCACAAGTACCAGCCGGCCTCCGACCGCATCCGGCATTTCCGCGAGTTCACGCTGCCGATGTCTGACAAGGAGGTCGAGAAACAGGCCGCGCGCTGCATGGATTGCGGCATTCCGTTCTGCCACGGGCCGACCGGCTGCCCGATCCACAACCAGATTCCAGACTGGAACGACCTCGTCTACAATGGCGACTGGGACAACGCGATCCGCAACCTGCATTCGACCAACAATTTCCCGGAGTTCACCGGCCGCATCTGCCCGGCGCCCTGCGAGGAAGCCTGCACGCTGAACCTCGAGGACATTCCCGTCGCCATCAAGACGGTCGAGCAGGCGATCGCCGACAAGGCCTATGAAACCGGCCATATCAGGCCCTATCCGCCGGAGAAGAAGACCGGCAAGCGGGTCGCCGTCATCGGCTCCGGCCCGGCCGGCATGGCGGCTGCCCAGCAGCTTGGCCGCGCCGGTCACGACGTCCATGTCTACGAGCGCGAAAGCCGGCCCGGCGGGCTGATGCGCTACGGTATTCCCGACTTCAAGATCGAGAAGCACTATATCGACCGGCGCATCGAGCAGATGCAGGGCGAGGGCGTGACCTTCCATTGCGGCGTCAATGTCGGGGTCGACAAGCCGGTCGCCGAACTGCTCGCCGAACATGATGCCGTGCTCTATTGCGGCGGTTCCGAAACGCCGCGCGCGGCCGGTATTCCCGGCGACGATCTCGGCGGCGTGCATGACGCGATGCCCTATCTGGTGCAGCAGAACAGGCGGGTCGGCGGCGAACCGATCCAGTCGG
>NZ_RZRR01000665.1:0-3229 GCF_003998555.1 Mesorhizobium sp. M7A.F.Ca.CA.002.09.1.1
TGCCCGCACGATGCGCTGGCTGTCGGTTGGCTTGAGCATCATGGCGGCCGCCGAATCCTCGCGCAGCAGCAGGCTGTGCAGCTTGACGGCGCCCTGCTCCTTCAATTCATAGCGCCAACGGTCGCGGACCCGTTGCGGAATGTCGGGCATTTCCGAAATGCCCTCGGCTAATGCGCGAAAATAGAGCCCGGTGCCGCCGACAAAAATCGCTGTCCGTTCGGAGAATGTGCCGTCGTCGATCAGTTTCATCACGTCGCGCAGCCAGGCGCCGGTGGAATAGGGTGTCGCCGGATGGACATGGCCGTAGAGGAAATGCGGTGCGCGGGCGAGGTCGGCCGCCTCCGGCCGGGCGGTCAGCACGTCGAGCACCGAATAGCCCTGCATGGAATCCGTATTGACGATCACGCCACCCCTGCGCTCGGCCAGATCGAGCGCAAGCGCCGACTTGCCGCTGGCGGTCGGCCCGGCTATCAGGATCGCGTTCTTCACGCGGCCCTTGCCCGCCTGCCCGCCGGAATGTTCCATGCCGCTCATCGCCACGCTTGTTTCCCGTCCCATTGAGCGCGCTTTGTCGCTGTCGCTTGCGAATATGGCCTCACGGTCGGTCGGCGCAAGCGCTGTTGTCTGGCTGGCCGAAGGTATCGCCTGCGATCTCGTCCTGCCTGAGGCAGCCGACGCGGCCGCTACGAGTGCCGTCTTGCGCACGGCACTCGCCAGCGAGTCGGTCGACGTGATCGTCCAAGAAGCAGAAACCCGCCGCAAGAAAATCCTGATCGCCGACATGGATTCGACCATGATCGACCAGGAATGCATCGACGAGCTGGCCGACGAGATCGGCGTCAAGGATCATGTTGCCACGATTACCGCGCGATCCATGAATGGCGAGATCGCCTTCGAACCGGCTTTGCGCGAGCGGGTGGCGTTGCTGAAGGGCCTCGACGCCACCGTGGTCGATCGCATCGTCGCCAATCGCCTGACGCTGGCCTCGGGCGGCCGTGTTCTGGTCCGGACCATGCGCGCCAACGGTGCCTGGACGGCACTCGTGTCTGGCGGGTTCGAGGTGTTCACGACGCGAATCGCCGCAATGCTCGGCTTCCAGGAGAACCGCGCCAATCGCCTGCTCGAGCAGGACGGGCGCTTCACCGGCCTGGTCGGCGAACCGATCCTCGGCCGCGCCGCCAAGGCCGACGCGCTGATCGAAATTTCAGCGCGCCTCGGCCTGACGCCCGCCGACGCCATTGCCGTCGGTGACGGCGCCAATGATCTCGACATGATCCGCCTTGCCGGTACCGGTGTCGCGCTTCACGCTAAGCCGACGGTGGCGGCACAGGCCAAGGTCCGCATCGATCATGGCGACCTGACCGCGCTGCTCTATATTCAGGGCTACAGGCAGGAGGACTTTGTGCAATGAAACCAATGCGTACCGAGCGCCTGATCCTGCGCAACTGGGAGGATCGCGACCGCGACCTGTTCCACCGCATCAACTCCGACGACCGGGTGATGGAGTTCTTTCCATTCCGCCGTGACCGCGCCCAGGCGGATGCCAAGATGGACGAGCTCCGGGCCTGGACCACGAAGGACGGATACGGTTTTGCTGCCGCCGAGATCACCGCCACCGGTGAATGCATCGGCTTCATCGGTCTCCTCGACACCGATCATGTGCCATCCCTGCCAGCCGGCACCATCGAGATCGGCTGGCGGCTGGCACCTGAGTTCTGGGGCAAAGGCTATGTCACCGAGGCAGCCGATGCGTGGCTGGCCTACGGCTTCGAGACGCTTGGCCTCGATGAAATCGTGTCATTCGCCGTCGCGGCCAACCGCCGCTCCACCGCCGTCATGCAACGCCTCGGCATGAGCGCGGATCCATCCGCCGATTTCGACCACCCCAGCATTCCCGACAGCCATCCGCATCTCAAACGGCATGTCCTCTACAGACTGTCGCGCCAGGACTGGCAGGCAAGAAAAAGGGCAGCTCGCTAGCCGCCCTTTTTTCAGTGTTGTCGTGTTGTCGATCTTCCGGACCTCAGTCCATCCTGATCGTCACGAACCTGAGCTCGCCGGTCTTCGAGGCCAGCATCAAGAGCGCATTCTTGCGCCCCTGTTCCTTCAAGGCGCCGATCCGGTCCATGACGTCCTTGGGGGTAGCAACCGATTCCTGTGCGATCTCGGTGATCACCTCGCCGGGCTGGATGCCGCGTTCGGCGGCGGCCGAGTCCTTGGTGACGTCGGTGATGACGACGCCCGAAACATCGGCCGCAATGCTGAACTTCTTGCGTGTCTCGTCGTTCAGTTCGCCGACCGTCATGCCGAGCACCGAAGCAGTGGAAACGGCCGGAGCCTTGTCGCCCTTGTCCTGATCGGTGTTGCCCTCCTCGGCGTTGGCGGCCTTCTCGCCATCCTCGAGCCGGCCGAGGGTCACTTTCACCGTCTGTTCAACGCCCTTGCGCACGATCAGCACGTCGACCGCCTTGCCGACAGGGCTTTCGGCGACGACACGTGGCAGGTCGCGCATCTCATGGATATCCTTGCCGTCGAACTTGATGATGACGTCGCCGGCCTGGATCGTGCCATTGTCGACCGGGCCGCCCTTGATCACGCCGGCAACCAGCGCACCCTTTGCGGTCGCCATGCCGAGGCTTTCGGCGATGTCGTCGGTCACCGGCTGGATGCGCACGCCGAGCCAGCCGCGCCGCGTCTCGCCGAACTGGCGCAACTGGTCGACGACACCGGACGCGAGCTGCGACGGGATGGAGAAGCCGATGCCGATCGAGCCGCCGGATGGCGAGATGATCGCCGTGTTGATGCCGATGACTTCGCCCGCGCTGTTGAACAGCGGTCCGCCGGAATTGCCGCGGTTGATCGCGGCATCGGTCTGGATGAAGTCGTCATAGGGGCCGGAATTGATGTCGCGGTTGCGGGCCGAGACGATGCCGACCGTCACCGTGCCGCCGAGGCCGAACGGATTGCCGATCGCCATCACCCAGTCGCCGACGCGCATCTTGGTGGAATCGCCGAACTTTACCGCCGTCAGCTTGTGGCCTTTCGGATCGACCTTGAGCACGGCGACATCGGTCTTGGTGTCGGTGCCGACCAGCGTCGCCTTCAAGGTGACGCCATCGGAGAAATTGACCTCGATGTCGTCGGCATCGGCAATGACATGGTTGTTGGTGATGACGATGCCTTGCTCGGCATCGATGACGAAGCCGGAGCCCAGCGACTGCACCTTCTG
>NZ_RZRR01000666.1:0-3227 GCF_003998555.1 Mesorhizobium sp. M7A.F.Ca.CA.002.09.1.1
TCTTGGCAACGAGTGCCGCCGTCATCGAGACGAAGATGACGCGCAGATATTGCATGAAAGCGACGAGCCGCTGATCGGCGCCGAAGGCACCCGCCATCAGCACCATGGCGGTGGCCGCACCCGGCGACGAGCCCCAGACGGCGGTGGTGCCGGGCAGGATGCGCCAGCGGCTGATCAGCCAGCCGAGCAGGCTGGAGGCTGTGACGGTGGCCACCACGACGCCGAGAAACAGCGGCCATTCCTGGGTGAAGACCGGAAAGATGTCGGCCGAGATCGACGCCGCGACGAGGCAGCCGACGATCGCCTGGGCGGCGCCGAACAGAAGACGCGGCACGCGCACCGTGGCGCCATTGGTGCCGGCGACGATGGCGGCCAGCATCGGCCCGATCAGCAGCGCCGCCGGCAGGGCGGCGAGTTCCAGCGCGCCGGCAAACAGCAAGGAAACAACCAGCAGGGCAAGCCACTGCCAGAGCTTGCGCATCCGCGCCATGCGCTCGAGTGTGGGCAGGTCCGGGGAGGGCTGCTCGGCCGAGGAATCCATGTTTCGCTCTTAGACCCGCAGGGCGAAAAATGCGAACCGCGATTCACAGAAAAATGATTGTTTCACCCGCCCAGGTGTCGAGTAACAGGTCTCACAAGCCGGCGTTGAACCGTTGCTCGATCTCATTGCGACCCATGCGGTCGAAATCGTCGGGGACGGAAAACTGGCCGGCCATAAAACCGACCCGTCGCGCCTGCAGCGTCGGCTGTTCGATCGGCACGATTCTGGCCAACGGCTTGCCGGCTTTGGCAATAACAAACGACTCGCCTTGGGCTGCACGTCTCACAAGGCGCGACAGATGAGCTTTCGCATCGCGAATGTTTACTGTCTGCGTCAAAGATTGCTCCTCAAAATTGGCATCGAACTCACCCCGTCTTGCTGTCGGCTAGGCCGAAGCCGCCGACGGGGTGGGTCTCGACCTGGAATTCGAAGCCGGCGATGAACGGCCGCGCCTTGGCGATCGCTGCCTGGACTTCGGGAAGCTGCAGCGAGGCCTTGTGGCTTTCGGCGTCGGTCCACACTTCGGTGACCCAGATCGCGTCGGCATCGGCGGGATCGCGCGCGATGATATAGCTCAGGCAGCCCGACAGGGCGCCGGTGCTGGCGCGCAGGAGGTCCATGACCGCGTCGCGCTGGCCGCGCGACGCCCGCATCTTGCCGATCAGTCCGTACATTCCGTTGTCTCCTTTGAGGTTTTCGACAAGAGCGTGCAGATCGCCAGTATGGCGATAGCCGTTCAAGGCATCAACTGGCCGCCATTCACCTCGATCACCTGGCCGGTGATGTAGCCGCTGAGAAGGTCGGAAGAGAGGAACAGATAGGCGCCGACGCAATCCTGCGCCGTGCCGGCGCGTCCCTGCGGAATGGTGGCGACCATGCCCTTGATCTGCTCGTCGGTCGAATAGCGCTCGTGGAACGGGGTGAGAATGGTGCCGGGCGCCACCGCGTTGACGCGGATGCCGAAGCCGATCAGCTCCTTTGCCATGCCGCGCGTCACATTGGAGACGAAAGCCTTGGCAGAGCCGTAAAGCCCGGCGCCGCCGCCGGCACCATTGCGGGCGGCGATCGAGGAGGTGTTGACGATGAAGCCGCCCTGTTTCTTCAGCCACGGGATCGCCTTGCGCGAAGCAGTCAGCACCGAACGGGCGTTGAGGTCCATCACCGCATCGTAATGCGCCTCGGTCTGCTCGGCATAGGGGATGCGGCCGAGCATGCCGCCGGCATTGTTGACCAGCCCGTCGAGGCGGCCGAAATATTGCGCACTGTCCTCGACGACGCGCTCGACATCGGCGGCAACGGAGAAATCGCCCTGGACGAGAAACACCTCGCCGCCCTTGTCGGCAATCGTCAGGCCGAGCTTCTCGGCGGCGTCGCGGCTCGAGTTATAATGCAGCGCCACCTTGCATTTCTGCGCTGCATAGGCCAGCGCGAGCGCCGCCCCGATGCCGGTCGATGCACCGGTAACCAGCACTGCCTTGCCGGCAAGATCGGGTATGCTGAGTGTGGTGGCTGGCACGGTTCTTCCTCCGGGATGTCTGCCTGCCCTTCGTAGGCCCTTGCCACCCCGGTGTTCAAGCCTTGGAGCAATTCAAGGAAAAGTGTGAGCGCTTTCCCCGGGGGATTTGCGTCAAACAAACCGCTCTACGGACGCAGATAGGCGTAACCCTGGCCTTGCAGTTCGGCGAGTTTGACGACGCCGCCCTTGTCGGCGGCATGAAATCCGGCGAGCAGGTCGGGGAGTGTGATGTCCATGCCGTGCATGGTGTTGGCGCAGGCGTGGGGTTCCAATCCCTGCTGCACCAGGCCGGCGAAGCGCCCGGAAATCGCGGCCGATATGCCTTTCGACTTGAAGGCCGCGAGCGCGGGACCATGCACGACCAGCACGATGTCGACCTTGCCGCCGGTGCCTTCATAATGGTTCTTGATGTTGCCGAGCACGAAATTGACCTTGTCGGTGTCGCTCAAGTGGTAGGCGACTTTTTGCCTTGTGGGCTCGGTGGCGGCTGCCTGTGCTGCCCGCAGACCGAGAAGCGTTCCGGTTCCGGCAAGAACCGTGCGGAACATGTCGCGCCGGCGCATGGCATCCTCCTCCGCTTGGCGGCTGACCGCGAATTGCGTGACTCCAGCCGCAATACTAGCATAAATTGCCGTTGCGTCCTTTCGATGCGGAGGAGAGGTCACATGGCGTTGAAGGAATGGGCGTTTGGGTTGGGGGAATGGAAGACGGTTGCCGGCGCCGGGTTTTGCGCCGTGCTGCTCGGCGCGCTTGCCGGATCGGCCTCCGCCGACGATGCGCTGAAGCTTACCGAACTCAGTCCGAACGGCGCTGATGCCTGTTTCGGCCGCGTCTATGATGGGGCGCATCTCAAGGCGCACCCGAAGCAGAAGGTGGCGCGGATCTTCTTCTACTACGGCCATGATCCGGTCAGCCGGCCGAACGAGGAACCGACCGGGAATTCCGACACGTCCTACAATGCCTTCATCGCCACCACCGTGCGCGGCGCCAAGTCGCCTGAATGGGCCGGCGGCTGGTGCAATCATGCTTCCGAGGACGGCAAGACGGGCCCGGTCCATTGCGGCATGGAATGCGACCGGACGCTTGCGTCGCTGAAGGTCGATGACAAGGGTCGGCTGTTCCTCTCGGATCTGCAGCCCGACATCTATCTCGATGCCGGATCAGAAGAGG
>NZ_RZRR01000667.1:0-3218 GCF_003998555.1 Mesorhizobium sp. M7A.F.Ca.CA.002.09.1.1
CCTCGACAAGGTCTCGGCGGTCGGCAACGCCGCCGGTGCCGGCGCGCGCATGGCGCTGCTCAATCGCGGCTACCGCCGCGAGATCGAGGACACGGTCAGCAAGATCGAGAAGATCGAGACGGCGCTGGAACCGAAATTCCAGGAGCATTTCGTCTACGCCATGGCGCTGCCCAACAAGGTCGATCCGTTCCCGAAACTGTCGGCAGCGGTGAAACTGCCGCCGCGCAAGACGGTCAGCGAGGATGGCGTTGCCGGCGACGCCGCTCCGCGCCGGCGTTCGCGCGAAGGCCACGAGGGGCGGAGGCGTGGACGGGAATAAGCGGCCCGCCCCCGCCAACACCTTTCGAAACTCATTTGCATGCAAATGTTTCCGGATCGTCTGATCCGGAAACCAAAACGCTGTTTTCGTGAAATTCGCCAGATACATGGCAGGCGCATTCAACCGGCATCGAACGGCAGGCAGGAAATATCTTTCAGCCGCCGCAACGCTCCAGGGGAGACAACGATGTCAATGCTCGAAAGCCTGAGCCGCTATGGCACCGCCATCAGACAAGCCCATGACCGCAGCAAGGCGCGGCGCCTGCTGAACAGCCTGCCGCCCGAAATCCAGAAGGACATCGGCTGGCCGGTGTCGCCGCGATCCAGTGAAAGGGCATCCCTCAGCAACGCTATCTGGAGCGCCGCGCGCTGATGACCTTCGCCGAGAAATGCAAATTGCTCGGCATGCGCCGGGAACCTCGCATGTCCCCGGCGACCACCAGCAACCGGCTGCGAGCCGCACTTTTACCGCGTCGCTGACCACTGCGGCGCGGATCAAACCGCCGTGTAGACGCGGGCGCAAATCTTGACATTTTCAGCCACGGCACAATCTTTCGATTTAGGGGGTTCTCTTAGTCGGCTTTGGCCGAAGTTCGTGTATCCGCATGCCAAGTTTGAAAAGCCATGTCGTGTCTTTTGTCTTGCGGCACAGCCGTAAGCAGGCATTTGCCAGTCCGGAAAATCTGCAGCGCTGGATCGCGGCCGCGCGCAAGACCGAGAACCACCGGCCGCCCGCCTCGCTACACCAGCGTCTCGATATCGAGATGCATACGGTCGGTGGCTTCCCCGTATACGAAATCCCACCCAAGTCCGGCGAACAGAAGCGGATTCTCTACTTGCACGGCGGCGCCTATGTCTTTGAAATCACGCCCTATCATTGGCACCTGATTGCCGACATGGCGGATCGGTTGGGCTACGCAATCACGGTGCCGATCTATCCAATTGCCCCCGAACATGATTTCCACGCCATGTTCGGGATGGTTGGCGATGTTTACCGGCAGATGCTCGCCGAGACGGAGGCCGAGGACATCGTCTTCATGGGCGATTCCGCCGGCGGCAACATGGCTGTGGTGCTGACCATGATGGCCGCCGAAGAAGGACTGTCCCTGCCGTCACGACATGTGCTCATTTCGCCGGGTCTCGACGTGTCGCTCACCAATCCCGCAGTGTTCGAGGCGGAACGCAACGACCCTTGGCTGGGCATAGCTGGCGGACGAGAGGCGATTCGTCTGTACAGTGCCGGCATCGATCCCAGCGACTGGCATATCAGCCCGGTCTATGGAGATCTGTCAGTGCAGCCAAGAACACTGCTTTTGACTGGCTCGCGCGATCTTTTGACGCCCGACAATCTGATCTTCGCGGAAAAAGCCCGCGCCGCCGGCGTTGAAATCGATCTTGTCTATGAGGAAGGCATGTTCCACGTCTGGCCGCTGATCGACATGCCGGAGGCCCGGCGCGCCCGCGAGCGCATCGTCGAATTTCTCGGGGAGAGCCGGATCGTGCAAGACACGAGACTAAGGCCTGAACAGCGCCCCGCCGAAGCGGCGGAGTAGCTCTATATTGTCGTCCTTACCAGCCGGTCAGAACTTGCCGGTTTCCCGGAACACTTCGAAGGTCGCGCGGATGTGGTCGGCGACGGCCTTGACCGGCGCGCTGGCGTCCGGCGCCACCACCATCGCCAGATTGTAGGTGCCGATGTCGGGCATGCCGTCCTTCGGGCAGAGTTCGACCATGTCGTTGCCGAGAAACGACTTCGGCAGCGGCGCCACGGCGAGATCGGACATGATCGCGGCGCGCTGGCCGGCCGTGTGCGCGCTCATATAGGCGATGCGGTAGTTGCGGCCCTCGCGGCCAAGCGCATCGAGCGCTCCGGCGCGCCAGGCGCAGCCCTCTTCCCAAAGCGACACCGGCAGCGGCTCGCGCAGATGCGCGCAGCCGCCCTTGGCGCCAGCCCAGACGATCGGCTCGGTCAGCAGCACCTCGGCGCCGAGCGCGCTGGTCTTGTAGGAATTGGTCAGCAGCGTGATGTCGAGCGCCCGGTCGTCCATGCGCCGGCGCAGATTGCTGCTCTGGTCGATGGTGACGTCGACGGCGATCGACGGATGCGACTGCGCGAAACGCTTCAGCACATGCGGCAGCACGCGCTCGCCGTAATCGTCCGGCGAACCAAGCCGCACGACACCGACAATCTCGGGAATGATGAACTTCGACACCACCTCGCGGTTGATCGACAGCAGCCGGCGGGCATAGCCGAGCAGCATCTCGCCGTCCGTGGTCAGCGACACCGAGCGGGCGTCGCGCGCGAACACGGAGCGGCCGAGAATGTCCTCCAGCTTCTTGATCTGCATGGAGACGGCCGAAGGCGTGCGAAAGACGGCATTGGCGGCGGTGGTGAAGCTGCCGGTCTCGGCAATCGCCACGAAAGTGCGCAAAACGTCGAGATCGAGCAGTGGCAGCGGATGATTGAGCGGGGCGTTCATGGCAACCGACCTTCAATTTTTCTGATACAAAACATCACTCCATTTCGTTTGATTGAACATCAGATTGGGAGGATAGTCAACTCCATCGAATGAGGCAGCTGCCACAAGCAGCCATGAAACGACCCCGACACAGACCTGCATTCGACACGAAATGAAGTTGAAACAAACCCGACGTAACCAACGCGCTGTCTGGCACCCGCCAGCCACCAAAGGAGAAAGAAATGTCTATCCTGTCGTCTCTTGGTCGCATCGCGACCGAATTCAGCGCGGCACGCGCCCGCTACCAGACCGAGCGCGCCATCCGTTCCTTGCCGATCGAACTGCAGAAGGATATCGGCTGGCCTGAGGCTTCCGACACCAAGACCGGTACTCGCAATGGCATCGGATCCTGGGCTGGAGCAAAGTAGATCGTGTGTGCTA
>NZ_RZRR01000668.1:0-3212 GCF_003998555.1 Mesorhizobium sp. M7A.F.Ca.CA.002.09.1.1
GTCTTTCGAGATAGGCCGGCAACTCGCCAAGGCAATGGAACGGCCCGCCTTCCCGGATCACCGTCACCAGCGGGTCGACATCGCTGTCGCTGCGGATGGCCATGGCGCTGCGCCAGTCCTCGAGCAGCCGGCTGGCATGATCGACCACATCGCTTCGGGAGCCTGAGAGATCATGCTGCTCATGCGGATCCTCACTCAGATTGAACAGGCTGACCGGGCCGAAATCCTTGTAGCCGTCATGATAGGTGCGCAGCATCAGCCAGTCGGCCCCGCCGAGCCGGAACCGCACGCCGCGCTGTACCGCCCACGCACCCTGGCTCAGCACCAGGAAATCGCGGCCACCTTCCTCCTTCGCGGCAAGCGCCGGTGCAAAGGAGCGCCCGTCCCAAAGCGCCGGAACGTTGCCGCCGAGCCGGTCGATCAGCGTGGCGGCCCAGTCGAAATGATAGTGAAGGCCGCCATTGACGCCGCGCATGTCCTCGGCGCCGGGCCAGCGGATGACCAGCGGCACGTTGCAGGTGAATTCGTCGGCCGTCTGATGATCACCCCAGACGTTGAGCTCGCCGAGGTTTTCGCCATGATCGGCGCCGATGACGATGATCGTGTCGTCGAACAGGCCTTGCCGCTTCAACTCCTCGACGATGAGACCGACATGATAATCGGCATAGAGCACGCCGGTGTCGTAGCCGTCGAACCAGGCCTTGACGGTGTCCATGCCGCTGATCGGCGACGGCATGCGCCGGTATTTCGATCCGCCCGGCTCGACGTCGAAGCCCGAGGGTTCCTGCGGGCTGTGCGGGCCGTAGCCAGCATGGCTCTTCTCGAATACCGCCCTGGTCATCCAGTCGGGAAGCGGCTGGTCGGCGAAGGGGTCGCCGAAAGCGTCCGGCGCGCGATAGGGCGTGTGCGGGTCCCAGACATTGACATGCAGGAACCACTTTTTTGCCGAGCCATTGCGCTTCAGCCAGTCGATCGCCAGGCCCGAAACCTCGTCGGCGTTCTCCATGCCGGCCTTGCCGGGATTGATGATCTCGTTGAAGCCGGCATACCAATGCCAGCAGCCATGCCGTTCGCCAAAACTGCTGATGGTCGTGGTGTGGTAGCCGAGATCGCGCAGCGCCCGCATCCAGCCTTCCTCGTAGAAGGTGCCGGCCCAGGCTCGCTCGGCGCCTTCGCGGAACGGCTCGCAGGCGGTGCCGCCATGGCCGACCACGCCGGTCCGCATTCCGTGGCGGCCGCTCCACAGCGCCGTGCGCGACGGATGGCAAGGCACATCGGACACATAGACGTTCTCGAAGCGGATGCCCTCGCCGGCAAGGCTGTCGATGACGGGAGAGGTGTTGCGATGATAGCCGTAGCAGCCGAGGTGGTCGCGCCTGAGGCTGTCGATGTCGATATAGAGAACGTTCATGGATGGCTCGTCGCTGCTGTGATTGTCAGGAAACAGGCCCCGGTTCGCTGCCGGGGCTTGCGGTTTGCAAGGGGCGATTTCAAGAAGGCCGTCAGGCCGAAATGTATTGATCGCCCAGATAATAGTCCTTGGGATCGAGCGAGGTCTCGAGCTTGCCAAAGGTCTTGAACAGGTCGTTCATCGTCGAGAACCAGCCGTTCACGGTGCCGTCCTTGGTTAGCTTGATCAGTTCGGCCGAGGTCATGAAACGGCCATAACCGGCTTCCGTCTTCAGCTGGTCGGCAGGAATGCCGAGCAGCTTGGAGGTGATCTCGATCGCCTTGTCCTGGTTGGCGGCACGAAAATCCTGCGCGTCCTTGATGGCGCGCACCACGTTGCGGACGAGATCGGGATTGCCCTCGACCAAATCGTTGCGGGCAATGAAGACGCTCGGAAATGTGGTCTGCGGATAGAAGTCGTCGTTCTTGGCCAGCTCCACCAGATCGGGAACGCTCTTCTGGATGATGCCGACGAACGGATACCAGATGCCGGCCGCGTCGACCTGCTTGGAGGCGAAGGCCGCCACGATGGTGCTCGGGTCCATCTGCACGATGTCGAGGTCGGTCATCGCCATACCGGCCTTGCGCAGCGCCAGCCGCAACAGCATGTCGCCCGAGGTGCCGGCCGCGATCGCGACCTTCTTGCCCTTGAGGCCGGCGATGGACGTGATGCCGGCTTGGGCGATCACCCGGTCCGAGAAGCCGACATCGTTGACGGCGATGATCTTGGCCTTGCCGCTCGCCGGCAGCCACAGCGCGCCCGGTCCGAGATAGCCGAATTCCAGGCTGTTGGCGCCAAGCGCCTGGACCTGGATGGGGCCGTTGGTGAAGACCTTGATATTGGCATCGACGCCGTGCTTGGCATAGAAGCCCTGGTCGGCCGCGACGCCGGCCACGCTGGCGCCCCAGAAATCGCCGTTGTAGCCGATGCGTGCCGCCGTTCCCGCCGCTCCGGCACGGATGCCAGAGGCAGCGAACGCGGCAAGTGCCGCCGATGATGCGATGAGGTTACGTCTTGTCAGTGTCACCATACTCTCCTCCTGTCACTGTTACTGGTGGTAAACGGCTTGCCAGACGCGGTTGCGGATGCTCATGAACTCCGCCGAAAGCCGGATTTCCTCGGTTCTTGGGTAAGGCAGGCCGACGTCGATGATCTCCTGCAGCCTGCCGGGCCGCGCCGCCATGACGATGACGCGGTTGGCGAGGTAGACCGCCTCGTCGACATCGTGGGTGATGAACATCACGGTGCGCCGCTCCCGGCTCCAGGTGTCGAGCAACTGGTCCTGGAGCTGCACGCGGGTCAGTGCGTCGAGCGCCCCGAAGGGCTCGTCCATCAAAAGGATCGAGGGATCGACCGCATAGGCCCGGGCGATCGCGCAACGCTGCTTCATGCCGCCCGAAAGCGTCTTCGGCAGCGCGTCGGCGAAGTCGCCAAGGCCGACGAGATCGATGAAACGCTCGGCGATCTGCCGGCGGCGCGAAGCTTCCTCGCCCTTGATGCGCAGCCCGAACTCGACGTTCTGGCGTACGGTGAGCCAGGGAAACAGCGCGTATTGCTGGAAGATCATGCCGCGCTCCGGACCCGGCCCCTCGACCGCCTTGCCATCGACCAGCACGGTGCCCTCGCTCGGCTTCAGCAGGCCGGCCGCGATGTTGAGCGCGGTCGACTTACCGCAGCCGGACGGACCGACGACGGTGACGAATTCGCCGTCGGCGATGTCGAGCGACAGCCGGTCAAGCGCGACGAAGGCATTGTCCTTGAG
>NZ_RZRR01000669.1:0-3210 GCF_003998555.1 Mesorhizobium sp. M7A.F.Ca.CA.002.09.1.1
CCTCAACACAGGCTTCCAGACCCAGAAGAGCTACATCGGCGAACGCTTCGATCCCGAGACCGGGCTGCTGTATCTCAATGCGCGGTACATGGATCCCGTGCTGGGAAGGTTCATCTCGCCAGATGATTGGGATCCGACAAAGCAGGGCGTGGGGACCAACCGCTATGTATATGCCCAGAACGATCCGGTGAATAAAGCAGACAACAATGGACATTCGGCGCGGTCAGCCGACGACAGCGCGGCCGGATTGGCCAATGCTGCCAGAGAAGGTGGCGGCTCGGTTGGCACCGCTGAAGCGTCTGGCAGCCACGCCATCTCCCAATCAGCGGGGCCGGCGGTAAAGGAGTTGGGCCTTTCTGTTGACAAGAAAAAGTGCGATGGGTGTAAGCAAATAGCCGCCAGTAAATTCGATTTTGTTCGAAACCTCGTCGGCTTTGCCATGGATGTTATGACTAGCTTTACGGATCCAAACAAAGCGCCGTCGGTTAACGATCCCAAACCTCCAGTGAGGCAGATGGAGTCTGTAAAGAAGGCTCCAACCCCAACTGATCCGCCAAGTGCATCACCACCAGATGATCTGCCGCCAGGTCCGCCGACAAAGCCATCGAAGCCGCCGGGTGCTCCTCTTGGAACTCCTGTTATCGGGATCCCAATGGGGATTGTGCATGACTTTATGAGGGACCCGCGCGGGCTTACAGATCGAGATTTCAGGTTATGATGATAGAGTGAGTGATTGACTTTAGAATGGACCGGCTCTCGAAAAGAGCCCATGTGCCGAGGACTAGGCGCACCAGTCGTCGGATGGATGCATAGACGGGAAACGTCACATGGACCAAGTCACTGCTGAAGAGCGACAGAGATGGATTGAGTACTTCATCCCATTGGCCGAGCAAGGAGATCCAGATGCGCAGTTAGCCGTTGGTATTGGCTATGCTAACGGGGTGATGGTAGAAAAAGACCTAATGTTAGCGGAGCTCTGGCTCCGTCGCGCTGAAGAGAAAAAGGGCGAAGAAGCGACCTTCGTTCTCATAAAAACATTTTCCAGGGAAGAATCGCCCAAGACTCTCGATATTTTTGCAGAAAAAGCGGAGTGGGAGCTTGGCGCAATTTACCTTATATGTGGAAGATATTTAATGAGAAACGGCGATGTGAAACGGGGAAGGCTTCTTTTGAAGAAAGGATGGGAAAAAGGAAATATTATTGCCGGTATTTCATTTATTTCGTCGGGCTACGGCAAGCCTTGGAGATTTTTTTTGCTGCCTGTGGTGCTACCACTTTTGATTGAAAGCGTAATAGTAAAAGCTAAAGATCAGGCGGACGAGAGGATTTTGGAGTGATGCAAGGCTAATAGTTATCTAGGCTATATTGGCACGGGGCGATCAATGTGTAGAGCCAGCCATTGTGCTTAATTCCTATATTTGTACAGGGAACGGTCTCTCATGGCTCGTTTTCCGCTATTGTTAATCCTGCTTGCGCAGCCATCTGCCAAGACATTGTTAGGCCTCACACAAGTTCTCCTGTAGAGAACCGCTACTCCAGTTACGATGGATCAAAGGGCGTTCATTGGACACACACCGATCCAAAAACTGGGAAGAAGCAAGAAATCGCGATAGGCATCGGGGAAGACATCAACGCCGATTTTGATCTTTCCCCAGAAGGTAAATCCAAGCCTGGCGCTAAGGATTTTGAAAAGGCTGCCCAAGAGGCAAAGCAATACCTAGGGACCGTTCCGGGCCTCAAGGACGTGGCGAAACAAGCGGGTTTTCTTTTAGACAATCCGCGGAATGACGCCTTAGGAAAAAAATGGCGTGAAAGAATTGAAAGTGTGAAAAAGAGTGCTGAAAAGAAAATTGAAAAAGCAGAGAAAAAGACTGGCGGCGACGGCGGACAAGACAAAAAACCAGCAGGAAAGAAGCCATGACTGATGTGACGTTCGACATATTTTCTGTTGCCGAAGCGGGAGGAATAGGGGCAGTGCGGGTTGGGGAAAATTTGAATGAGATTGCGGAGCTCGTGGGGCCTCCAGACTATTGGGGCTTTGGTCCCGACGAAATTTTCAATGGTTACATGGGATTTGGACCAATTGAATTATATGTAAGATCGAGATTTGATATGCCGTTTGTGTCAATGATAAAAATCGATTTGATGGTAAGAAAGACTTTTTTCCGCCTAAAGAGTAAGTCACAGTCAGATCGTTACGCTGTTACGTTACCAAAAATTGAAATGAGAACATTCGACGATACTTTAAACGAAGTTAGGCGTAGAAAAATTCCATTTTCAACAAAACTTGGCGAAGGAATTGGTCCAGACACGTCAATAGTAATAGATTTTCTAAATGGATCTCGGTTTTATTTTGTGAATTTTGAGAATCCTGTCCTATTTTCTTTAGAAATAATCGATCAGTAACGAAGAAGATCACGGTGACAGTGTATTTTTGTATACTGGATCGACCTTCATTTACTGTAGACTAGCAGAATGGCTCGGCTTGCCCGTATTGTAGTCCCCGGTCTGCCGCACCATGTCACCCAGCGAGGCAACGGGCGCGCCAAAGCGTTTTTAACGCCGTAAAACTATGCGCTCTACAAAAACCTCCTGATCGAGCATTGCCGCTCCGCCGATGTCGGCCTCTGGGCGTGGTGCCTGATGCCGAACCATGTGCACCTGATCCTGATGCCTGCCGGCGCGGATGGCCTGCGGTGCGCGCTCGCGAAGGTGCACCGCGCGTATGCCGGGACCATCAATGCGCGATAAAACAAAACCGGGCATTTCTGGCAGGGTCGCTTCGGCGCCATCGCGATGGACGAGGACACCTCTTGTCGGCTGTGCGTTATGTCGGGTTGAATCCGGTGCGCGCGGGACTGGTGAAGCAGGCGGCGGATTGGTCCTGGTCAAACGCTCGGGCGCATCCGACTGATAAGCCCGATGGCGTCACGGAATTGGGGCCGATGAAACACAGTTGCCGTCGTCGGTCGGGCGGTTCGATTTGATCGAGATGGATGCCGCGGCTTTCGACGCACTGCGCAAGGCCGAGAGCATCGGCTGGCCGGTGGGCAACGAGGCATTTCTGGGTAGGATTTTCGGGCAAACCGGAACCGCGGAAGCGGGGCAGGCGGCCGAAGCGAAATAGTGCACTGTGACCGTAATTCTTGAGCGCGGCGCATGATGGGTTACCCTCCCCTCGATGGGGAGGGTCGGCGCGGAGCGCCGGGG
>NZ_RZRR01000670.1:0-3210 GCF_003998555.1 Mesorhizobium sp. M7A.F.Ca.CA.002.09.1.1
GAGTTGAGCAGCGATCCCAGCGGTTTTGCAAGCCCGCCGGCGATCAAGCCGGTGCGGCGTGTCGTTGCGGCAACTATTGCGGGAAATCGTTCAAATTCGCTGCTTTGGATTGGCGAATTGGTCAAGGTGTGTGTGTTAGCCCGTGCATCTGCCATTAAAAAGATGAAAAACAATCAGGCAGGCAGGTTAGGGGCAATCAAAGGGGTTTGATCGCATGAAAAAGACAGTTCTCATGGCAACCATGTTTGTTGCAATGCTGTTCGGTGCTTCGGGGCAGGGCTGGGCAGCCAGCCTCGTTGCAAATATAGACGTGTCGTCGCAGACGATGACCGTCAGATATGGCGCGTCGGTTTACCGGTGGAGTGTCTCCACCGCCCGCACCGGCTATTTCACGCCGCGCGGCACCTATCGGCCGCAGCGCACGGCCAGGATGTGGTATTCGCGCAAATACCATATGTCGCCGATGCCCTATTCGGTGTTCTTCCATGGCGGCTATGCCATCCATGGAACCGGCGCCGTCAGGCAGCTCGGCCGCCCGGCGTCGCATGGCTGCGTGAGGCTGCACACGGCCAATGCCGCCACGTTCTATTCGATGGTGCGGGAAGTGGGTTTCGGCAACACGCGCATTGTCGTCACCAACTAAGGCGGGTTCAGGTTCGCTGTTGTCTGCTGGCGCTGGGCTAACCCCACGCCAGCAGCTCTGCCTAAGCGTTTGGGACCGCCTTTGCCTGCGGTCGCTTTCGACGCCCGCCGCTGATCTCCCACCTTTTGTGGAACCACATCCACTGGCCGGGATCTTCTCGCACCCAGCGCTCGACGACGTCGTTGAGACGCTGGGTGGTGGCACGGACATCGACGCTGCCGTCAGCGGTGCGCGGCAAGGTCAACTTGTCCTCGATTTCGAGCCGGAAGCGGTTGCCCGGCAGCCTGACGCAGCGCGCCGGATAGACGTCGCAATCGTAGTGGCGGGCAAGGGTGGCCAGCACGCGATTGCTCTGGCAGGGACGGCCGAAGAATGTCGTCTCCAGTCCATTGGAGAATTTCTGGTCGACAAGGATGCCGATGTTGCCGCCGTTCTCCAGAACCCCGGCCAGGGCGAATGACGCGCCCGCCATGGATGGCAGCAACGAGCCCATGGTCGAGCGGCGCGTCGAGAGGATGTAGTCGGCGAGATAGGGATTGTTAGGCGGGCGAAACAGCGCAGTGATGTTCATGCCGAAAGTCGCGGCCGCCACCGGCAGCAATTCGAAATTGCCGAGATGACCGGTGAAGACGATGTGCGGCTTCTCTTCGCTGGCTATTTCGACGAAGTGGTCAGCTCCCTTGACCTCGACGCGGCCGGGCTCGCTGGCTGCGGGGTCGTAGTCGAAGAGGGCGTCGAGAAAGATGTATTCGGCGGCAAGGCGAGCCATGTTGCCCCACATGTCGGAGGCGATCGCCTGGATTTCGGCTTCGCTCTTTTCCGGATAGGCCTTGCGCAGATTGTCGACGGCGACCTGATGGCGTCCCACCCGGGGGCCGACCAGGCGTGCGACGCGGTCGGCGAAATTCAGCGCACTGTCGGCCGGCAGCAGGCGCAGGACCGAGATGATCATCATCGCTGCCCGCGCCACCAGCCAGTAATTGAGCTGGCGCAGTTGCCTGCCGTAACGAAATTTGAGGTCCCGGCGGAACTTCTTGAATACAGAGGTCAAGGCTCTAGCCGACGCGCAGGATGATCTTGCCGAAAACGTCGCGGCCTTCCATGCGCTTCAGCGCGGCGTCGATACCGTCGAAGCCGACTTCGGTGTCGATGACGGGTGCGACCTGTCCCGCCGCCATTTTCTGCATGGCGTTGGCCATGTTTTCCATGCGGCAGCCAAAGGAGCCAAGCAGTTTCAATTGCTGCTGGAACAGCTGCATCAAATTGATCTGCGTCGACACGCCGGAGGTCGAACCGCAGGTCACCAGGCGGCCGCCACGCTTCAGGCACAGCATCGAGGCGGCGAATGTGTCGGCGCCGACATGTTCAAAGACGACGTCGACGCCCTTCTTCTTGGTCAGCTTGCGCACGACGCCCTCGAAACGGTCGTCGCGGTAGTTGATGACATGGTCGGCGCCGAGCGCCTTGGCCTTGTCGATCTTGTCGTTGGAGCCGACCGTAGTGATGATCGTGCAACCCATCCGCTTGGCCAACTGGATGGCCGCCGAGCCGATGCCGGATCCGCCGGCATGGATAAGGATGGTTTCGCCGGGTTGAAGCCTGGCGTTGTCGAACAGCATGTGCTCGACGGTGCCGAAGGTGACGGGCGCCACCGCCGCCCCGATGTCGGTCACGCCGGGCGGGGCAGGGACCAGCAGGCGGGCCGGCAGGTTGATCTTCTCCTGCGCGAAACCGTCGAGATGGAAACCGTGCACGCCCGAAACATGTTCGCAGAGGTTGTCGCGGCCTTCGCGGCAGGCTCGGCAGAGGCCGCAGGTGCGCGCGCCATAGATCGACACCAATTGTCCGGGCAGCAGGCTGGAAACGCCGGGGCCAACCGCCTCGACCTCGCCGGAGGCCTCCGCGCCGACGACCAGCGGCAGCTTGCGCTTGGCGAAGGCCATGCCGCGCCAGCCCCAGACGTCGATATGGTTCAGCGCTACTGCCTTGATGCGCAGCGTGACTTCGCCGAGTGCCGGCGGTGGAGGAGGCGGCAGGTCCACCGTCTCAAGACGGCGGTCCTCTATAAGTTGCAATGCGCGCATGGGGCCTGTCGGTTCAGTCTGGCTGAAAAAGGTCGCTTAGACCGGTTCCCGCGCCATGACAAGGCAAGTGTTCTGGCCGCCGAAGCCGAAGGAGCTCGACAGAACGGTGCGGACCTCGGCGTTGCGCTTCTTGTTCGGCACCACGTCGAGCACGATCGCGGGGTCGGGATTGTCATAGTTGATGGTCGGCGGAATGACGCTTTCGCGCATCGTCATCAGCGAGAAAGCCGCCTCGACAGCGCCCGCCGCCGACAGCGTGTGACCGATCATCGATTTGTTCGACGAGACCGGCATAGAGCCGATCCGCTCGCCGAACACCGTCGACAGCGCCAGATGCTCCATCTTGTCGTTTTCGGGCGTCGAGGTGCCGTGGGCATTGACGTAGTCGATCTCGTCTTCACCCAGTCCGGCATCGACGAGGGCGGCGCGGACCGCGGCGATGGCCGGTGAAGCGTCCGGTTTGGAGCGGGTGCGGTGGAAGTC
>NZ_RZRR01000066.1:0-11397 GCF_003998555.1 Mesorhizobium sp. M7A.F.Ca.CA.002.09.1.1
GGGAAGGTCTTCTTCTCGATTACCGTTCCCGCCGCCCGCGCCCAGGAAATGGAGCCGCTGCGCGCCGCTGCCGAGCGTGTCGTCAAGGCGATCCCCGGTGTCGCCGGCGCCGTCGTCGCGCTGACGGCGGAGAAGAGGGGCGGCGGCATGGAGGCGCCGGTTCCATCGCGCCCCGCACCCAGGCCCGTTCCGCCGGCTGCGCCCGCTGCCGCCGCGCCGCGTGCGGCTCCGCACGCGCCGGCCTCGCACAGCTCGGGCAAGCGTGGCGTGCCCGGTATCGAAGCGATCATTGCCGTTGCTTCCGGCAAAGGCGGCGTCGGCAAGTCGACCACCGCCGTCAACATCGCGCTCGGCCTCGCCGCCAACGGCCTGCGCGTCGGCGTGCTCGATGCCGACATCTACGGCCCGTCCATGCCAAGGCTGCTCAACATCCACGGCCGGCCGCAGACCGTCGACGGCAAGATCCTGAAACCGATGGAGAATTACGGCCTGAAGGTGATGTCGATGGGTTTCCTCGTCGACGAGGAAACGCCGATGATCTGGCGTGGCCCGATGGTGATGTCGGCACTGACGCAGATGCTGCGTGAAGTCGAATGGGGTCGGCTCGACGTGCTCGTCGTCGACATGCCGCCCGGCACCGGCGACGCGCAACTGACCATGGCCCAACAGGTGCCGCTGGCTGGCGCCGTCATCGTCTCGACGCCGCAGGACCTGGCCCTGATCGACGCGCGAAAAGGCCTCAACATGTTCAAGAAGGTCGACGTGCCGCTGCTCGGCATCGTCGAGAACATGAGCTATTTCATCGCCCCGGACACCGGCAAGCGCTACGACATCTTCGGTCATGGCGGGGCGCGGCGCGAGGCCGAGCGCCTTGGCGTCACCTTCCTCGGCGAGGTGCCACTCGAGATGGGCATTCGCGAAAGCTCGGATGCCGGCACGCCGGTTGTCGTCTCCAAGCCCGACGGCGCCGAGGCGAAAATCTACCGCGACATCGCCTCGAAGGTCTGGGACCGGGTTAACGAAGAGCGTGGTGCTGCGGCAGCGGCGGTGCCGAGTATTGTTTTCGAGTAGCTTGTTCGGTAGCCGCCGCTCTGCAGCCTAGGCCGCGCCGACCTTCTCGCCGAAGCTGGAAAAAAACTGTCCGGCCAGTTTCTTCGAGGTCGATTCGATCAGCCGGCTGCCGAGTTGGGCGATCTTGCCGCCGACATCGGCCTTGGCCGCGTAGTTCAATATCGTGGCGTCGGGTCCATCTGCCGTCAGCGTCACGTCGGCGCCACCCTTGGCGAAGCCTGCAATGCCGCCCTTGCCTTCGCCCTGGATGGTGTAGGAGTGCGGCGGCTTCAGGTTCTTCAGCGTCACTTCGCCGTTGAACGTCGCCTTGATCGGTCCGATCTTCACCACCACGGTTGCCGCCATCTCGGTCGGCGACTTCATCTCCAGGCTCTGGCAACCGGGAATGGTCGCCTTCAAGACCTCGGGATCGTTCAGCGCTTCCCACACTTTTTGCAGCGGTGCGGCAATGCGCTCCTCGCCTTCGATCACCAAAGCCATGAAAACCTCCCGGACAAGACTGTCCGAACCCGTAACGCACGGCTTGGTGCGTGTCTATCGCACCAAAGTCCGGTTGCGACCGCACGCCCTCTTGCCTGCTCCCGCGCGTTGCCATATCGATTTGTCTTACAAATACGGAGACCATGATGGCAGGCGCCCCCACCCATAAGAAAAAATTTCGCTCGCAGGAGTGGTTCGACAATCCCGACAATCCGGGCATGACGGCTCTCTATCTCGAGCGCTATCTCAATTACGGCCTGACGCGCGCCGAACTGATGTCCGGCAAGCCGCTGATCGGCATCGCCCAGACCGGCTCGGATCTGTCGCCCTGCAACCGTCATCATATCGAACTGGCCAAGCGTGTGCGCGAAGGCATCGTCTCGATGGGCGGTATTCCGTTCGAGTTCCCCTGCCATCCGATCCAGGAGACCGGCAAGCGCCCGACCGCAGCGCTCGACCGCAACCTTGCCTATCTCAGCCTGGTCGAGGTGCTTTACGGCTACCCGCTCGATGGCGTCGTGCTGACCATCGGTTGCGACAAGACGACGCCGGCGCTGCTGATGGCAGCGGCCACCGTCAACATTCCGGCGATCGCGCTGTCGGTCGGGCCGATGCTCAATGGCTGGCACAAGGGCAAGCGCACCGGCTCCGGTACCATCGTCTGGGAATCACGCCAGCGCCTGTCGGCCGGCGAGATCGATTATGACGAGTTCATGGACATCGTCGCCTCGTCGGCGCCGTCCACCGGCTATTGCAACACCATGGGCACCGCCACCACGATGAACTCGCTGGCCGAGGCGCTTGGCATGCAGTTGCCGGGCTCGGCCGCCATTCCCGCGCCCTACCGCGAGCGTGGCCAGATTTCCTATGAGACCGGAAAACGCATCGTCGAGATGGTGCATGAGGATCTGAAGCCGTCCGACATCATGACGAGAGAGGCTTTCGAGAACGCCATCGTCGTCAATTCGGCCATTGGCGGCTCGACCAACGCGCCGATCCACCTCAATGCCATCGCCCGCCACCTTGGTGTCAAGCTCGACAATGACGACTGGCAGACGGTCGGCCTCAATGTGCCGCTGCTGGTCAATTTGCAGCCGACGGGCGAATATCTTGGCGAGGACTACCATCATGCCGGCGGCGTGCCGGCGGTCATTGCCGAACTGATGAAGGGCGACCTGTTGCCGCATCCCGGCGCACGCACCGTCAACGGCAAGTCGATCGGCGAGAATAGCGAGGGCGTCGCCAACGAAAACCCCGACGTCATCCGCTCTGTCGCCAAGCCGCTGAAGGCCAATGCCGGCTTCATCAACCTCAGGGGCAATCTGTTCGATTCGGCGATCATGAAGACCAGCGGCATCTCGCCCGAGTTTCGCGAGCGCTATCTGTCCAATCCTAGGGATCCCGAGGCTTTCGAAGGCAACGCCATGGTTTTCGACGGGCCGGAGGATTACCACGCCCGCATCGACGACCCGGCGCAAGGCATCGACGAACACACCATCCTGTTCATGCGCGGCGCCGGCCCGGTCGGCTATCCCGGCGGTGCCGAGGTCGTCAACATGCAGCCGCCGGCCTATCTCATCAAGAAGGGCATCCACGCGCTCGCCTGCATCGGGGACGGCCGCCAGTCGGGCACGTCGGGTTCGCCGTCGATCCTCAACGCCTCGCCGGAAGCGGCGATCGGCGGCGGACTGGCGCTGCTCAAGACGGGCGACCGGGTCCGCATCGACTTGCGCAAGGGCACGGCCGACATCCTCGTCACCGACGACGAGATCACCCGGCGCCGCGCCGAACTGCAGAACAATGGCGGCTTCCACTATCCCGAGCACCAGACGCCCTGGCAGGAGATCCAGCGCGGTATGGTCGCGCAGTTTTCGGAGGGAATGGTGCTGAAGCCGGCGGTGAAATACCAGGATGTCGCGCACACCAGCGGTGTCCCCAGGGACAATCATTGATTCTGGATCGACGGATGGCGGCTTGATCAAATCAGGCCGCCGTCGGTTTTCCGGTCAGCGTGTTGCATCGCGGCCGGGTAGGTCGAGAACGGCCACCGTCCTTGACAAGCGCGCCCAACAAATCCACCATCATGACAAGGGGTGCATCGCGACGACCCCGTGAGGCGTCAGCCCAACGTTCGCGTCCAAGCTTCTCTTTTCAGGAGGTGGACGCCATGCCGTCAACAACCGCTATCACCGTACCGCAATTGTCCCGGCTCATAGGTCTGCCGGGCGCCCCAGTCGTTGTCGATGTTCGCATAGATGAAGATTTCGACGCCGATCCGCGGCTGTTGCCGGCGTCGTGCCGTCGCGATTTCAAAACCGTTTCAACCTGGGCGGCCACGTTCGCCGGCAAGCCGGTGGCCGTCGTTTGCCAGAGGGGGCAAAAGCTCTCGCAAGGCGTGGCCGCATGGCTGCGCCATGAGGGGATATCAGCTGAATCTCTCGAAGGCGGGTTTGAGGCCTGGCGCGATGCCGGAGGGCTTTTGGCCCGCACCGCCAAGATGTCGCCACGCAATGAAAAGGGCGCCAACGTCTGGGTGACGCGATCGCGCCCGAAGGTCGACCGCATCGCTTGCCCGTGGCTGATCCGGCGTTTCGTCGACCCCGACGCGGTGTTCCTGTTCGTCGAACCCGCTGAAGTGTTGGCTGTTGCCGACCGCTTTCAGGCCGTGCCGTTCGACATCGACAATGTGTTTTGGAGCCATCGCGGCGAGCGCTGCACCTTCGACACGATGATCGAGGAGTTCGGGCTGGAATCCGCGGCGCTCGATCGCCTCGCTGCAATCGTGCGGGCGGCCGACACTGCAAGCCTTGACCTGGTGCCTCAGGCGGCCGGCTTTCTGGCTGCCTCGCTTGGTCTGTCGCGTATGTACCGCGACGATCTGGAACAACTGGAAGCAGGCATGCTGCTCTACGACGCGTTCTTCCGCTGGTGTCGCGACGCCACCGAAGAAACGCACAACTGGCCGGCTGCGGGTAAGCCGTCGTGACCGCTCTTGTCCCGGACAATAAGGCGGGAACCGTCCCGGTGCCGGCTGCACCGACCTTCACCGAGGCCGTGAAGGTCTGGGCGAAAATCGGATTGCTCAGCTTTGGCGGTCCGGCCGGGCAGATCGCGCTGATGCACAAGGAACTGGTCGAGGAGCGGCGCTGGATCGGTGAGCGGCGTTTCCTGCACGCGCTGAACTACTGCATGCTGCTGCCTGGCCCGGAAGCCCAGCAACTCGCCATCTACATCGGTTGGCTGCTGCACAGGACGGCCGGCGGCCTTGTCGCCGGCATCCTGTTCGTCTTGCCGGGCGCGCTCGTCATGCTCGCCTTGAGCAGCCTCTACGTCCTCTATGGCGACGTGCCGCTTGTCGCGGCGCTGTTTTTCGGGGTCAAGGCGGCTGTGCTTGCCATTGTCGTCGAGGCGGTGGTCCGGATCAGCCGGCGTGCCCTCAAGAACCGGGTCATGGTGTCGATCGCGGTCGCGGCGTTCATCGCCATCTATGCGTTGAATGTGCCCTTTCCGCTCATCGTCCTGCTAGCCGGCCTGACGGGATGGCTGGGGGATCGCATTGCTCCCGCCCTGTTTTTCGGCTCGGCCCATGGCAAGGACGATGTTGCCGACTTCAAGGGAGCGGTCGACCTGATGTTCGAGCGTGGCGAACTGGCCCATGTCAAACCGACCAGATGGCATGCACCGCGCACCGTCGCGATCTGGCTGCCGCTCTGGCTCGGGCCTGTTCTTTTGATCTGGTGGTTCACCGGCTCTGCAAGCGTCTGGACCGAGATAGGCCGGTTCTTCAGTCTCATGGCTGTCGTCACCTTCGGTGGCGCCTATGCGGTCCTCGCTTATGTCGCACAGGCAGCCGTCCAGTCCTTCGGCTGGCTGGTGCCGGGTGAAATGGTCGATGGCCTTGGGCTCGCCGAAACCACGCCAGGGCCGCTCATCCTGGTGCTGCAGTTCGTCGGCTTCATCGCCGCGTTCCGCCATTCCGGCTCGCTGGACCCGTTGGTTGCCGGATCGCTGGGGGCTTTGCTCACTCTGTGGGTGACGTTCACGCCTTGCTTCTTCTGGATATTCCTCGGTGCGCCCTACATCGAGGCCTTGCGCGGCAACAAGGCACTGTCGGCCGCACTGGGCGCGATCACCGCCGCCGTTGTCGGGGTAATTATGAATCTGGCCCTATGGTTTGCCTTGCACGTCATCTTCCGTGAGGTGCACGCAACGGGCCTTGGCATGAACGTGCCGGTGCCTTCGTCGATCGACTGGCGCGCGGCCTTGCTTTCCGTGGCCGCCATGGTCGCCATCCTGAAGCTGAAAGTCGGCATGCTGCCGACACTCGCGCTATCCGCCCTTGCAGGGATCTTGCTGGCGGCGGCTGGTTAGACAGCACCGCCTTTGCAATCCGCTTGCCCACCACCTAAGTGGGCTGGAAATGGAAGGAAACATCATGGCCGGACGGCGATCTTCCCTCGGCTTCCTCGGAGTGTTCGGCCGTTCGGGCGACTTGAGGCAGCTCGACGATGCATTGCGCGGCGCCGATCTGCATCCAGCCCTTGTGCCGGAGGGCGTGAAGCTTACCCTCGTCAATCTCATGAAGGATCGCTGGCCCGACGAGCCGCCACCGGGCACCTATGCGTCGGTGGCACAATTATGCAGCTATTGCATCGCGGGTCCCGAAACCTTCGAGCAAGCCAATGGCCATGAGCGGACGCTGGGAGCCGAGCGCCGCATCGAGGCGGCGCTTGAAGCCGGTGACAGCCTCGACGCGCAGATCGTGCTGATGACGCTGCATGCCAAGCTCATCAACCCCGAAGTCGTCGACCGATACGGGCTCAGCGCGGAATGACGCGAAAGGCAAGATCTGCCTGATTCTCCTAGAGCAATTCTAGGAAAAGTGTGAGCGGTTTTCCGTCTAGAATTGCGTCAAAACAAAGAGTTAGAGCAGATCGCCGTTTCCGTGAAACGGTGAATGCTCTAAGGCAGCCGAGCCGTTCAGGCCCGGCTGATCTCCTCGAGATACCAGCCGATGTAGCGCAGTTCGTTGTATTCCATCGGCGCGATAGGTCCGGGCACGAAATAGTGCGAGCGCACGCCGCGCGCGGTGTGCTCGATGATCTTCTTGTCCTCTTCGGTGGTGATCTTCCACAGCCAGGTCAGCTTCTCCAGATCGTAATCCTGGCCCTCGACCGCGTCGCCGCGCACCAGCCAGATCAGCTCCATCTCGCAGGTGCCAGCCGTTTTCGGGATGAAGCGGTAGATCATGCCGTGATCGGGATAGCATACGAGGAAGGTCGTGCCGCCGAGATGGATGGAAGTGACGCCACCGTCATAGTCGGAGAAGCGTCCCATCAGCGGGGCCACCGGCGATCCATCCTGGCTGCCGCTCGAAACGCCGTCATAGAGCGCATAGCGGAAGGTGTGGATTGCTTCCTGGCCGGCCGCCGAGTTCTGCCAGCGGTTGGCGCTGCCGATCTCGATGCCGAGCGCGCAGGTGCGTTGCTCCATCGCCGCATTGAGCTGCTCGATCATTTCTGCCGGCTTTTCCAGCGCATGCGTCTGCGAATATTCCGGATGCGCCGGCCCGCAATGGTAACATTCGACATAGTTCTCGACGGCGAGCTTCCAGTTGGCGTCGAGCGGATAGGACTGACGATACGCAACCTTGGCGTCGCCCCAGCCATACTGGCCGCAGCTCGTTCGCAGCGACTGTTCGATCGGATCGAAATCGAGCGGCGTCTCGGCGAAGGAAATGAAGACCAGACCGGATGCGACGCGGACATGAAGCTTCTTCAGCCCGTGCGCCGTGCGGTCGAAATCCTTTGGCATCAGGCGGGCAGCGCGCAACGATCCGTCATTGGAATAGGCCCAGGCGTGGTAGGGGCACACGAACATCTTCGCGTTGCCCTTCTGCTTGGTGCAGACCTCGGCGCCGCGGTGGCGACAGACGTTGAGCATGGCATGCACGGTGCCATCCATGCCGCGTGTCAGGATGACCGCCTCGTCGCCCAGTTTGAACAGCTCGAAATCGCCGGGGTTCGGGATAACGCTGGCGTGGGCCAGGCAATGCCAGTGGCGGCGAAAGACCCGTTCCATGTCGCGCTCGAAGATCGCCGGGTCATGATAGAAGGCACGCACCAGGCCGTGGCCTGGCCGATGAGATGCCACCAGCCGATCGATCGCGTCGCCGTCGGTGGGGGCTTGCTGGATAGGATGCACACTCATTTGTCGTTCTGCCCGATGGTTGGTCGTGTATGGCTGTATGGCTGCACGAGACTTGTCTCCGGTCAGCCGCCCATATGCGTGCGCGGCAGGTGGATCAGGTTGCCGAAACGGGCACGCAATCTGTCGTCGACCTGTTTTGGCACATGGCGCGGAAATCGTTCGGCAAGAATGCGCTTCTTCTCGGTGATCGCACGCAGCAATATATCAGGCCGGCCTTTTTCGTTCCATTCCTTCGGCGAGGAACGATCGCCGAGGGCAGGATAGAAGTGCTCGGTCTGCATCAGCTTGAGCGTTTGTTCGTTGTCGAGATAGTGGCCTGGACCCTTGAGGCAGACCTCCGCGATGCTGTCGATCGACAGGGCCTCGTCAGTCACGTCGATGCCACGCGCGCAGCCCAGGCAATGACCGAGCATGTCGTTGTCGATGACCAGGCTCTCCAGGCAGAAGCCGAGCAGCGAGGCATGCATGCCGGCCGCCTCATAGACGAGGTTGAGGCCGGAGAGGCCGGCCATCACATTGGTGATGCCCTTTTCGTAGCCGGACTGAATATCGGGCAATTTCGAATCCGTCATGCCGGCGGCGGAGCCACCGGGCAGGTCGTAGAATTGCGCCATCTGGGCACAGGCCGCCGTTGCCACCGACTGCTCGGCCGACCCGCCGGCCATGGCGCCGGTGCGCAGGTCGGACATGAACGGCCATGCGCCGAAGATCGCCGGATGGCCGGGCTTGAGCGCGTTGACATAGACCAGGCCGGCCAGCACTTCGGCCACTGCCTGCACGACGGCGCCGGCCATCGCGGCGGGTGCCGTCGTGCCCGACTGGCCGGTCGACAGCAGCAGGATCGGGATGCCGCCTTCGACGCAGGCCTCGAGCACGCCGCAGGCATCCTCGGCGAACCTCATCGGCGGCACGACGAATGAATTGGAGTTGGAAACGAATGGCCGGGCGCGGAAATTCTCCTCGCCTCCGGCGATGGCGTACAGCATTTCAAGTGCAGGCTTCACGTTCTCACGCACCGTGAAGGATGTTCCGACGTGCTTCGATGTTCCCATCACACAGGCATAAAGCGTGTTGAAATCCATCTCGAGCGGATCGGCGATGTCGCGCGCCACCATCGGCCGCTGGAAGAAATGAATGTTGTCCAGCCCGTCGACGATGCGGGCGGCATCATAAATATCCTGCAGCTTGGATTCGCGGTACTCACGCTTCTCCAGATCCACCAGGTGCACGGCGATGCCTGCCGTGCCGTAGTGCACGCGCTTGCCCTGGACCACCATGTCGTGCCTGGGGTCCTGGCCATGAAGCGTGAAATGTCGTGCCGCCCGCTTGATGGTGTCGAGCACGAGCGCGCGCGGAAAGCGGACCCGGCCATCGTCGCCATGGATCGCCCCCACCTTGGTCAGCACCTTTATGCAGGAAGGAATGGCGTTGGCGAAACCCACTGTCTCCAGAAGCGTCAGCACGCCTTCGTGGATACGCTCGCGGTCATCCCCGCGAAGCGGCCCGTAGCCGCCGCCCTCGATGGCCTTGTGCTGTGGTCTGGCATCCTCCACCAGGGGAGATGATCGCATGGCATGTCCTGTTTCGCGAAGACCGGAGCGTTGTGGACGACGGTTCGCCGGCGTGTCCTGCTGTTCGACAGCCACTGGCATGGAAGCACTCCAACTTCGTCGGCAGGAACTCGTGGCGGTTGGGCCACCATCGGCCTGCTTCTTCCCCTGATGACGCCGACTATGCCGCCGGCACTGGCCCATCCTATGGGCCAGCTGGCTCAGTTCCATGTGCCAGAACTAAAATACCGGAGCCGCTGCGAGCGGCTCCGGTCACGAGAGGTCGATGATGGATCAGGCGGCCGCGGGTCTGCGTCCGGCGGCCGTGGCCAGTTCGCGGATGCCTGGCTCGATGTGCTGTAGCGCGATCGACGAGATGCCCAGCCGCATGAAACGCGAAGGCTTTTCAGTGCGATCGAAGAAGCGGTCGCCTGGCTCGATGATGACGCTGCGCGAGGCCGCTGCCTCGGCAAGCCCGCGCGAATCGGTGCCGCGCGGCCCTTCGAGCCACAGCGACGTACCGCCGGCCGAATCGGTCGAGCGCCATTCCGGCAGGAAGGCGGAAATCGCATGGACCAGCCGCTTGCGCCGCTCGTCGAAGGCTGACGACAGCCGCCGCACCAGCGCCTCGTGGTGGCCGAGCGACAGGAACAGTGCGACGGCGCGCTGATTGTTGGCCGGCGGATGACGCAGCATGAAGCGGCGCAGCGCCCGGAGCTCCGCGATCAGTCCGGCAGACGCCACGATGTAGCCGAGCCGCAGGCCGGGAGCCAGCGTCTTGGACATCGAGCCGACATAGACCACGCGGCCGGAACGATCGAGGCTCTTCAGCGCTTGCTGCGGTGCCTCGTCGAGAAGCTGGCTGTCATAGCCGTCCTCGATGATGATCTGGTTGTAGCGGTTGGCGCGCGCCAGAAGATCCTGCCGCCGTTCCGCCGACAACGGCACCATGGTCGGGCAATGATGGCTGGGCGTGACGAAGACGAAGCCGGAATCATTGGGAATAGAAGCAGTTACGATGCCGGACTGGTCGACCGGCACCGGCTGTATCTCTGCGCCCGCAAGGCGGAAGATCGAGCGCGCGTCGGGGTAACCGGGGTCCTCCATCGCCACCTTGGAGCCCTTGGACATCAGCAGCGTCGCCAGCATGTAGAGCGCGTTCTGGGCGCCCAGCGTGACGATGATCTCGTCGGGATTGGCGAAGATGCCGCGCCGGGGCAGGAGCCGCGCCTGGATCTGCTCGATCAGCAGCGGATCGTCACG
Source organism: Mesorhizobium sp. M7A.F.Ca.CA.002.09.1.1 (assembly GCF_003998555.1). NCBI lineage: Bacteria > Pseudomonadati > Pseudomonadota > Alphaproteobacteria > Hyphomicrobiales > Phyllobacteriaceae > Mesorhizobium > Mesorhizobium sp. M7A.F.Ca.CA.002.09.1.1. The sequence goes on from NZ_RZRR01000066.1 coordinate 10,575, forward strand.
GTCGACCATATCGGATGCCCAGTTGCGGATTTCCAGCACGGCAAGCGCCATGCGGTTGCACTCGCGCCATTCAGCGGTCGGGAACAGCGCCGGGTCGAACTGCCCGTAGACGAAAGGATAGGACGACTTGATCCAGTTCTCGTGCTTGGCCGGCGGCGGCATGTCGCTTGCGGCGATCTTGCGGCGTGCCTTCCAGTCGATCTCATTGGCCTGGTCGGGCGCCTTCTGGTGCGGCTTGGCCGGTGTCGCCAGCACATCGGGATTGACGAAATGGCCACGCCGCTCGCGCGCCACCAGGAAACCCTGGTCGACGAGCTGCTGGAACGCCAGCACCACGGTTCCGCGCGCGACGCCGAGTTTTTCGGCCAGGATGCGGCAGGAAGGGAGCGGCATCGAAGCGGCGATCTGGCGGTCGAGAATGGCGGCTACGATGGCCTGGCGGATCTGCGCCTGCAGGGTTTGGCCGGATTCGGCCGAAATCCGGAACAGGCCGGACCATATCGCCGTGTCGTTTCGCTGTGGCATGGGAGATTTCCTCGATGGCCAGCCTTTTTCGTTTGGCTGGACCAGCCGAACGTAACCGTGGCACAAGGGGTTGCGCCAATCAATTTTTCTGATCGTTGGGATTTATGCCAGTGATCCTTCACGTCCTTTTGATGCCGCGTTGCGGCATCGTGGGGTGACGCGGCGCTTCATCCCGGCGATGACATCGTGCGTCATGGCGGCGTGTGGGTGTGCGTCATCGCTGCGCATTGATACGGGTGGAGTTCGGCCCGATAGATTGTCGCGACGACACGCGCCGGAAACATCCGGTCCGTAATGA
>NZ_RZRR01000671.1:0-3203 GCF_003998555.1 Mesorhizobium sp. M7A.F.Ca.CA.002.09.1.1
CGAACTGTCGGGCGGCCAGCGCCAGCGTGTCGGCATTGCGCGCGCGCTGGCGCTGTCGCCGAAATTCGTGCTGGCCGACGAGATCGTCTCGGGCCTCGACGTCTCGACGCAGGCGCAGATCCTCACCCTGCTGGAGGAGCTTGCCGCGGAGATGGGGCTGACCGTCGCTTTCATCAGCCACGATCTGTCGGTCATCCGGCGGCTGTGCCGGCAGGTGATCGTCATGCGCGAAGGCGTGATCGTCGAAGCGAGCGCCACCGACACCTTGTTCGACAAGCCGCGGCAAAGCTACACGCGCGATCTCATCGCGGCCATTCCGCTGCCCGAGATCGATGCGAGCTGGCTCGACATTCCTTCCGCAGCCAAGCCGCCGACATGAATGCATACGCACGCCGACGAGCGGGCCTCGGACGTGCGACCACAAAGACCAAGTCCCGCCAAATGGAGAGGACTGACATGAAGACCACAATCGCAATTGCAACGCTCGCCGCCGCGATGCTCGGCAGCGCCGGCATGGCCTCGGCGGATTCGATCCCGGGCATGCGCGGCCACGACCACACCGGGATCACGGTTCCCGACATGAAGCAGGCGGTCGACTTCTTCACCGAAGTGGTCGGCTGCAAGAAGGCGATGTCGTTCGGCCCGTTCGCCGACGACAAGGGCACCTTCATGCAGGATCTCCTGGGCGTCGATCCGAAGGCGGTGATCGAAGAGGTCACCATGGTGCGTTGTGGCTACGGCTCGAACATCGAGCTGTTCAAATACACAGCACCGGACCAGAAGGACCTGACGCCAAAGAACAGCGACATCGGCGGCTTCCACATCGCCTTCTATGTCGACGACGTCGCCGCTGCCAAAGCCTATCTCGACGGCAAGGGCGTCAAGACACGCTTGGGACCATTGCCGGTCAAGGAAGGACCCGCCGCCGGCCAGACCATCCTCTATTTCCAGGCGCCCTGGGGGCTGCAACTGGAAGCGATCAGCTATCCCGACGGGATGGCCTATGAGAAGGGCGCCGAGACGGTGTTGTGGAGCCCGAAGAGCCCGGAAAAGTGATCGGCAGCGCGCTTGCGCGATGACACGCAGGCGCGCTTTCGCCATGTCAGGACGATCGTTCTGATATGAAACTTTAAGCTTGAAATATCTTATCGCCGGCGCGATACTGAACTCCAGCAAGCGAAGAGGAGATCGCACAGATGAAGGTTGCGGTTCTCGGCGGCGGACCAGCCGGCCTCTACTTTGCCATTTCGATGAAACTGAGGGACGCCGCCCACGATGTGACGGTGTTCGAGCGCAACCGCGCCGACGACACGTTCGGCTGGGGCGTCGTGCTGTCGGCCGAAACGCTCGACAATCTGTCGAAAAACGATCCGGTCAGCGCCGTCTGGATCAAGAAGCACTTTGCCTACTGGGACGACATCGCCGTCATTCATGACGGCGTGCGCACGGTCTCGTCAGGGCACGGTTTCTGCGGCATCGGCCGCAAGCGGCTGCTGGTCCTGCTGCAGCGCCGGGCGCGTGAACTCGGCGTCAAGCTGATGTTCGAGACCGACATCGCCGATCCCAAGCCTTACATGGAGACGCACGATCTGGTCGTCGCTGCCGACGGCCTGAACTCCAGGGCGCGCAACAGTTTCGTCGACATCTTCAAGCCCGACATCGACACCCGCAAATGCAAGTTCGTCTGGCTCGGCACCAACCAGAAATTCGACGACGCCTTCACCTTCATCTTCGAGAAAACCGAGCATGGCTGGGTGTGGGCCCACGCCTACCAGTTCGACAGCGACACCGCGACCTTCATCGTCGAGTGCAGCGAGCAGACCTGGGCTGCCTTCGGCTTCGGTGCGATGTCGCAGCAGGAATCGATCGCCGTTTGTGAGCGGATCTTCGAAAAACATCTCGGCGGCCACGCCTTGATGACGAATGCCAACCATATCCGCGGTTCGGCCTGGATCAATTTCCCGCGCGTGCTGTGCGAGCGCTGGTCTTACAAGAATCTCGCGCTGATGGGCGATGCAGCGGCATCGGCGCATTTCTCGATCGGCTCCGGCACCAAGCTGGCACTGGAAAGTGCTGTGGCGCTGGCCGAATATGTCGAAACTGAGCCGGACCTGGATGCCGCCTTCCGCAGATATGAGGATGCCCGCCGCACCGAGGTGCTCAAGCTGCAATCGGCGGCGCGCAATTCGCTGGAATGGTTCGAGGAGGTCGAGCGCTATCTCGGCCTCGATCCGGTGCAGTTCAACTATTCGCTTTTGACCCGCTCGCAGCGTATCAGCCACGAGAATCTGCGACTGCGCGATGCCGAATGGCTTGAAAGCGCGGAAGAATGGTTCCAGCGCCAGGCGGGCGCCGGCGGCAACAGCCTGCGCCGCGCGCCGATGTTCGCGCCGTTCAAGCTGCGCGACATGAGGCTGCAGAACCGCGTCGTCGTTTCGCCGATGGCGCAGTACAAGGCTGTCGACGGCTGCCCGACCGACTGGCATTTCACGCATTATGCCGAGCGGGCCAAGGGTGGCGCCGGTCTCATCTATATCGAGATGACCTGCGTCAGCCCGGAAGGGCGCATCACGCCCGGCTGTCCCGGCTTCTACGCGCCCGAGCATGAGGTGGCGTGGAAGCGGCTGGTCGATTTCGTCCACACCGAGACCGAGGCCAAGATCTGCGCCCAGATCGGCCATTCCGGCGCCAAGGGCTCGACCCGGCTCGGCTGGGAGGGCACTGACGTGCCGTTGGTCTCAGGCAACTGGCCGGTGATGGCGGCTTCGGCCGTTGCGTGGTCGCCGCAGAATCAGGTTCCGAAGGCGATGAACCGCGCCGACATGGACCGCGTGCGCGACGAATTCGTCGCTTCGGCCGAGATGGCCGATCGCTGCGGCTTCGACATGCTCGAAATCCACGCCGCGCATGGCTATCTCTTGTCGTCCTTCATCACGCCGGTCACCAACCGGCGCACGGATGAATATGGCGGTTCGCTGGACAATCGCATGCGCTATCCCCTCGAAATCTTCCGCGCGGTGCGCGCCGCCTGGCCGGCGGAGAAGCCGATCTCGATGCGCATTTCCGCCAATGACTGGGTCGGCATCGAGGGCGTGACGCCGGCCGACGCGGTCGAGATCGCGCGGCTGCTGCATGAGGCCGGCGTCGACATCTGCGATGTCTCGGCAGGCCAGACCTCGGCACTGGCCAAGCCTGTCTATGGC
>NZ_RZRR01000672.1:0-3189 GCF_003998555.1 Mesorhizobium sp. M7A.F.Ca.CA.002.09.1.1
GGGATCAAGGACCCAGTGGTCGACGCACTGGTTGAACGCGTTATCTTCGCGACGGATCGCGACGACCTGCTCGCCGCCACTCATGCGCTCGACCGGGTTCTGTTGTGGAATTTCTATTGCGTCCCGCAATTCACCCGATCAGTAACCTGGCTGGCCTACTGGAACAAATTCGGCATCCCGGAAAAACAGCCGACTTACTTGGGTCCCGACATCGATTCCTGGTGGATCGACCCGGACAAGGAGAAGGCGCTGGCGGCCAAATACAAGGGCGGCAATTGATGGCGGCCCTGCCCCGCCGCGACTTTCTCGCCCTGGGCAGTGCCGCGGCAGCCGCTGCCCTGTTGCCCGGCCGGGCCTTCGCCGACATTGCGACTGGCATCAAGCTGCATGGCCTGTCGGCCTTCGGCGACCTCAAATACAAGCCCGATTTCGCGCATTTCGACTACGTCAATCCGGACGCGCCCAAGGGCGGCCAGATGAATTTCGCGCCGCCGAACGCAACCCTCAATCAGAGCTTCCTGACCTTCAACACGTTGAATTTCCTGGTGTTGAAGGGGGAGGCGCCGCCGCGCGCCGAACTCTGTTTCGATTCGCTGATGACAAGCGCGCTCGATGAGCCGGATGCAGTCTATGGCCTGCTTGCCGAAACCGTTACCCTGTCGCCAGACCGCAACGGTTTCCGCTTCGTGCTGCGACCGCAAGCGCGTTTCCACGACGGCTCGCCGCTGACCGCGCAAGACGTTGTCTTTGCGCTGAAGCTCTATAAGGACAAGGGCCATCCGAACCTTTCCCAGGCGTTGCGGTACATGACCGACGTGGTTGCGGTCGATCCCACCACCGTCGATCTCACCCTCAACGGCAAGCAGTCGGCGCAAAACGTCCTTGCGATCGTGGGGATGCCGATCGTCTCCAAGGCATTTTATACGGCCAATGATTTCGATGCTTCGACCATGACGCCGCCGCTTGGCTCGGGTCCCTACAAGATTGGACGCGTGGCGGCCGGACAGACGGTCGAATATGACCGCGTCGCCGACTATTGGGGCCGCGATCTCCCGGTGAACCGCGGCCTCTACAATTTCGACCGCATCCGCATCGACTTCTATCTTGACCGGCAGGCGGCATTCGAGGCCTTCAAGAAAGGCGACACGCATTTTCGCGAGGAATTCACCTCACGGGTATGGGCGACCGGATACGACTTTCCGGCGCTGAAGGACGGCAAGGTCCTCAAACGGGAATTTCCCGGCGAGAAGACGCCAGACATGCAGAGCGTCGCGCTGAACCAGCGTCGTCCGCAATTCCGCGATGAGCGGGTGCGGCGGGCGATCGCCAGATGCTTCGATTTCGAATGGATGAAGCGGGCCTTGTTTTACGGCTCCTACGAGCGCTCTCAATCGAACTTCGAACGATCGGATTACAAGGCCGAAGGCCTGCCCTCGCCTGACGAATTGGCCCTGCTGGAGCCATTCCGGGCCGAGTTGCCGCCAGAGGTTTTCGGTGAAGCGGTAACACAGCCCCTGTCCGACGGTTCGGGCCATGACCGCAAGCTGCTGGGCGAGGCTTCGAGATTGCTTGCGCAAGCCGGCTGGAAGCGCGACGGCAGTTTCGTCGTCAATGACAAGGGTGAGCGGCTGCGGGTCGAAATGCTGGCGGAGGACGATGGCATCGTTCGTATCTACACCCCGTGGTCGGAGAATATGAAGGCGATCGGGATCGACGCATCGATCCGGCAAATCGATTCGGCGCAGTATGAGCAGCGGCACAGCAATTACGACTTCGATCTTGCCTTGCTGCATTGGTCGATCGGGGCGACGCCGACTGACGACAGCCTGCAGATGCTCTATGATTCCCGCATGGCGAAAATCCCGGGGCAGCGCAACTATCCCGGCACCGAAAGCAAGGCCATCGACGCCCTGATCGCGGCAGCAGCCAAGGCGAAAGACCGTATAGAACTCGTCACGGCGCTCAGAGCGCTCGACCGGGTCTTGCGCGCGCGGCTGGACTGGATTCCAACATACTATCTGGCGAATCACCGCGTCGCCTATTGGGACATGTTCGGCTTTGTCGAACAGAAGCCTGATTTCGGCTTTCCGGTCGAGACGCTGTGGTGGTTCGATAAGGGCAAGGCGGCAAGAATTGGCAAAGGCTGAGATGTTCGCTCAACGAGGGCAGAAGGCCTGATGGGCGCCTATATCCTGCGCCGCATCCTTTTGATGATCCCGACGCTGTTCGGCATCATGGCGATATCCTTCGCCGTCATCCAGTTCGCCCCCGGCGGTCCGGTCGAACAGGTCATCGCCCGGCTGACCAATCAGGGCGGCAGCGACCGCCTCGGCGGTGGTGGCGGCGACGCGGGTGCCGGCGGCAATTTCGATGCCGCCGGTGACGTCAGCTCGAAATATCGCGGTGCGCAGGGGCTCGATCCGGAATTCATCAAGAAGCTGGAAAAGCAGTTCGGCTTCGACAAGCCGCCGCTCGAGCGCTTCGGCATGATGCTGTGGAACTATGCCCGCTTCGATTTCGGCGACAGCTATTTCCGCGACATTTCGGTGCTCGACCTGATCCTGGAAAAAATGCCGGTGTCGATCTCGATCGGGCTGTGGATCACGCTGTTGTCCTACCTGATCTCGATCCCGCTCGGCATCCGCAAGGCGGTCAAGGACGGCACTCCCTTCGACGTCTGGACCAGCGGCGTCGTCATTGTCGGCTATGCCATTCCGGGCTTCCTGTTCGGCATCATGCTGATGGTGCTGTTTGCCGGCGGGTCTTTCTGGGACTGGTTTCCGTTGCGCGGCCTCACCTCGGACAATTGGGATCAATTGTCGTGGTGGGGAAAGATCGTCGACTATTTCTGGCACATGACATTGCCGCTGACCGCGCTGGTGCTGTCGGCCTTCGCCACCACGACGCTGCTGACCAAGAACTCGTTCCTCGAAGAAATCCGCAAACAGTATGTGGTGACGGCGCGGGCCAAGGGTCTGTCGGAACGGCAGGTGCTCTACGGCCACGTCTTCCGCAACGCCATGCTGATCGTCATCGCCGGTTTTCCCGGCGCCTTCATCTCGGCCTTCTTCACCGGCTCGCTGCTGATCGAGAACATCTTCTCCCTCGATGGCCTCGGTCTGCTCGGCTTCCGGTCGGTGGTCGAGCGCGACTATCCGGTGGTGTTCGCCAATCTCTACATCTTCTCGC
>NZ_RZRR01000673.1:0-3187 GCF_003998555.1 Mesorhizobium sp. M7A.F.Ca.CA.002.09.1.1
AGTATTGTCCGCGCGACCTCTGACAAAGGCGGAAATCCGCGATTCCGGCCTTTCCCCGATCTGGCACGACGCTTGCAAAACTGTTTTCAGCGGCGTGCGACCGGAGCGCCGCGATGGGAGAAGTCACGCAGGCGATCCGTTTTCGCCCATCCGGCCAGGGAGAGTTCGATGCACATCGCAGACCAATCAGGCGCGCTTGCCGCGCAGCGCAAACCTTTCTATGCCCAACTCTACGTGCAGGTGCTCGTCGCGATCACCGTCGGCATCCTGCTCGGCCATTTCTATCCGTCGGTCGGCGAGAGCATGAAGCCGCTCGGCGACGCCTTCATCAAGCTGGTCAAGATGATCATCGCCCCGGTCATCTTCCTGACCGTGACAACGGGCATTGCCGGCATGAGCGACCTGCAGAAGGTCGGGCGTGTTGCCGGCAAGGCGATGCTCTATTTCCTCACCTTTTCGACGTTGGCGCTGATCATCGGCCTTGTCGTCGCCAATGTCGTGCAGCCGGGCGCCGGCTTCAACATCGACCCGGCGACGCTCGACGCCTCGACCGTCAACACCTACGCCGCCAAGGCGCACGATCAGTCGGTCACCGGGTTCCTGATGAACATCATCCCGTCGACCATCGTCGGCGCCTTCGCCGACGGCGACATCCTGCAGGTGCTGTTCTTCTCGGTGCTGTTCGGCATCGCGCTGGCGCTGGTCGGCGACAAGGGCATGCCCGTGCTCAACTTCCTGCAGGCACTGACGACGCCGATCTTCAAGCTGGTCAGCGTGCTGATGAAGGCCGCCCCCATCGGTGCCTTCGGCGCCATGGCCTTCACCATCGGCAAATACGGCATCGGCGCGGTCATCAATCTCGCCATGCTGGTCGGCACCTTTTACGTGACGTCGTTCCTGTTCGTGTTCATCGTGCTGGGTGCGGTCTGCCGCTACAACGGCTTCTCCATCCTGTCGCTGATCCGCTACATCAAGGAAGAGCTGCTTTTGGTGCTGGGCACCTCCTCGTCGGAGGCCGCCCTGCCCTCGCTGATGGAAAAGATGGAGAAGGCCGGCGCCAAGCGCTCGGTGGTCGGCCTGGTCATCCCGACCGGCTATTCCTTCAACCTCGACGGCACCAACATCTACATGACCTTGGCGGCGCTGTTCATCGCACAGGCGACCAACATCCACCTGTCGATGGGTGACCAGATCCTGCTGCTGCTGGTGGCCATGCTCTCGTCCAAGGGTGCCGCCGGCATCACCGGAGCGGGCTTCATCACCCTTGCCGCCACGCTGTCGGTGGTTCCGGCGGTGCCGGTCGCCGGTATGGCGCTGATCCTCGGCGTCGACCGCTTCATGTCGGAATGCCGGGCGCTGACCAACTTCGTTGGCAATGCCGTCGCCACGCTGGTGGTGGCGCGCTGGGAAGGCGAACTCGACGAGGCCAAGCTGGCGAGGGCGCTGGCGGGCACGGCTGATGACAGCCTGCCGGCGGATGTCGTCCCCGCCGAGTAACCACGTGTGGCTTATGCGTAAAAGGCCGGAGGCATGCTGCCTGCGGCCTTTGTCATGCAGTCGCACGTCAGACGGTGCCGATCTTGCTCAGTGGTGTGTCCGGATATGTGCTTGGGCCGACAGGCATGCGGGCTGCCAAAGTGCCCTCGTCGTCGAACAGCACAAGGCTGGCGGCGCCGACGAGCCCGGCATGGCGGCCGAGCTGTGCTGGAACGACCGGTACGTCGCGATAGGCGCGCATGGCCCGCTGCCTGATGGTTGCCTCGATGGTCGGCGCCATCAGGTCGAGCCCATTGGCGATGCCGCCGCCGACGACCAGCACATCGGGCGAATAGAGATGTAACAGGTTGGTGAAGCCGACGCCCAGCCAGCGGGCTTCCTCGTCCAGCAAGGCCGAGGCAAGATCGTCGCGCAGCCGTGCCGCCTCGACGACATGGCGGCCGGTCACCTCCGCATCCGCTGACAGGCGCCGCAAGGCCGAGCCGTCGCCGGCGGCCGTGGCGGCGGTGGCGCGGCGGCCGAGCGCGGTTCCCGAAGCGATGGCCTCGAAGCAGCCGATAACGCCGCACACGCAACGCTCGCCCTCATTGGTGATGGTCATGTGACCGATCTCGGCGGCAAGGCCACGGCGGCCATGCAGGATGCGCCCATCGACGACGACACCGCCGCCGATGCCGGTCGACACCGTGACAAAGACCAGCGAGCGAGCGCCATGGCCGGCGCCGAAGCGCCATTCGCCGAGCGCCGCGGCATTGGCGTCGTTCTCCAGACGGACCGGCAGGCCGAGCCGCCGCTCGAGGATGTCGGCAAGCGGCACATCCAGCCAGCCGGTGAGTGTCGGCGGGCCGACGGCGATGCCGGCCAGCGGATCAAGCGGTCCCGGCGCACCGACACCGACGCCGACGACCGACAGTGCCGGGGCTTCGGCATGGACGGTCGCCGCCAGCGCCTCGATCTGGCCGATCACCACGTCTGGACCGGCCTGCGCCTGCGTCGGCACCGCTGCGAATGCCAGGATCTTGCCCTCACGGTCGACCAGGGCGGCGCGAAGCTCCGTCCCGCCAAGATCGATCGCAAGGGCGGCTTCCGTTGTCATGCCGCGACCTTCAAGCCGTGCAGCCAGCCGATGCGGCCGGCGAGGTCCTTGTCACCGAAGGCGAGCGAACCGAGAACCACGGTTTCGGCCCCGGCGGCACGCAGCAACGGCACGGTCTCGTGGCGGATGCCGCCGTCGGCCGCCAGAACCACTTGCGCCTCGCGGCCGGCCTTTCTCAGGATGGCGCGGGTAGCGCCCAGCCTGTCGCAGGCCTTGTCCGACAGGCTCTGTCCCTTGACGCCGATTGCGGTTCCAAGAAGCGTTACGAAGGCGACTTCCGGGACGAAGGCCGTCACCGCTTCCACAGGCGTCTCCAGCCTGAGCACGACGCCCGCCTCGGCGCCGAGCTCCCGCGCCAGCCGCACGGCGCGCAATCCCGCTTCGCCATTCTCGGCATGGACGCTGATCATGTCGGCGCCGGCTTCGATGAACTGGCGCGTCTGCGCCTCGACGATTGCTTCATCGACCATCAGGTGGACATGGATGGGCTTGGCCGTCAGCCCGGCGATGCGGGCAACGAGGTCGGGGAAGAACAGGAAGGACGGGGCGAAATGACCGTCCGCCACATCGATATGATGAAGATCGACATAGGGT
>NZ_RZRR01000674.1:0-3175 GCF_003998555.1 Mesorhizobium sp. M7A.F.Ca.CA.002.09.1.1
GTTGTGGACGATCTGCGCGCGCAGGCTCGGGATGACCGGCGCAGCATGCTCCTCGAAGGAGTCGATCGCGCGCTCGACCATCGCCCGCCGACTCGGATCAGTGATGTGCGCCATCATCGGCCGTGTCTTGGCGACCTTGCGGATGTCCCAGAGCAGGTCGTTGCCGGCGGCCGGATGGAAGAAGCCGCGCAGCGCCCGGCTGAGGCGGGCGAGGAAGATGCCCAGATTGCGATCCTGCGCCTCGGAAGTCGGCGAGCGCGACAGCAACTGACCGGACAGATAGGTCACCAGCCGGATAATGCGCGGCGCCGATCCAGCGACGCTGACCGCGAACTGCGCTTCATCCTCGATGCTTTTGCGCACCGAGGGAACCGGCAAGGTGGGGTCGACCGCAAGGATGTGGTCGAGCGCCTTGTTCTGGAAGTCGGTGAAGCCAGCTTCTTCCGCCGGATGGGAGATCTTCAGGACGAACTCGCCCTCGCCGTCGGTCTGAATATGGAAATTGTGGTCGCGTTCGCCAGGCAGCGGACGCGCGGTGCCGGTCAGCCCGTAGTGCCGGCGCAGGATGGCGAGGGCGTCGGCCGTGGAGACACCCGGTGCGTCCTCGGCGAGTGTTTCGCCGAACGCATCGGGCACCGCCGCATTCATGGCTTAGCCTCGATAGGTTCGAGGCCACACCAGTCGGCGATGAACAGCGCGATCGTCTGGGTGACCTTGCGCACCGAGTCGAGATCGACGGCCTCGTCATAGCCATGCGGCATGCGGCAGATCGGGCCGTAGACGATCGCCGGCGTGTCGGCATAGAGGCCGAAGAAACGTGCATCGGTGGTCGCCGAGGTGACGTGTTCCGTCAGCGGCTCGCCCCACACGGCGGTATGGCTGCGGCGCAGCACCGCTTCCATCTCGTCGGCGCCCTCCAGCACATAGCCCTCGGCCATGAAGCCATTGTAGGTCATCTTGGGTGGTCGGTTGGCCAGGAACGGATCGGCGCGCGCCGCATCGGCAATGCAGGCCTCGAGCTCGGCCCTGGCGTCTTCGAGCCTCTGGCCGGGATAGGTGGCGACGCGCATCTCGAAGACACAGCGCGCCGGAACGCTCGATGTCCACTCGCCGCCTTCGATCTTGCCGAGGTTGAAGCGGATCGGATGCGGGTGATCATGGAAATGCGGATCATCGACCTTGCGCGCGTTCCAGACGATTTCGAGCTGCTTCAGCGCCTGGATGATGACGAAGGCTTTTTCAATGGCATTGGCGCCGGCCGAAAATGCACCCGACGCATGCTGCGGATCGCCGTCGACCTCGACCCTGAACCAGATCGGCCCGACCTGCGCCCGCATCAGCCGCGGCTCCAGCGGCTCGGGAATGAAGGCGGCGTCGGCGCGGTAGCCGCGCTGCAGGCATGCAAGCGCGCCATTGCCGGTGCATTCCTCCTCGACCACCGACTGGAGATACACGTTCGCGGCCGGCTGATAGCCAAGGCTACGCAAGGCGCTCAGCGCATAGAGGCAGGCGGACAGGCCGGCCTTCATGTCGCCGGCGCCGCGGCCATGCATCCAGCCATCCTCGATCGCCGGATCGTAGGGATCGCGGACCCAGCGGTCGAGCGGTCCGGTCGGAACGACATCGATATGGCCGTTGAGGATCAGCGAGCGGCCGGTCGCGTTTCGCGGCGTGTGGGTAGCAACGACGTTGAAGGCATCGTCGTAAGAGACCGCCACGGGGGAAAAACCCGGCAGGTCGCGAATCACGTCGACATCGACGCGCCACATGTCGACCGCGTAGCCATCCGCCTCGTAGGCGGCGGCCATAAACGACTGCGCGGGGTGTTCCTCGCCACGTTGGGAGGGAAAGCGCACGAGGTCTTGCAGAAACGCGACCTGTCGGGCGAAGCCATCATCGACTGCGCTCAGAATGGCCTCATCCGCAATCCGCTTAGGCATCATATTTCACTTTCATCTGGATGGTGTATCATATCTCATATGCCATTCCTGTGAAATGCAAGAGGCATGCGCGCCAAACTTTCAGTCCAGGACTTGCCGTTCGATGCTGCCATGGTCTTGGGGGAGTTGGCATCGGATGCAGCAAGCCGATACTGCTATCTCTGGAAGACATGACGAGGAATGCGTTGATCACAGAAGACACGATGCCCGCCGAAATCACCGATCTCGCCATTGGCTACCATCGCCTGCCGGCTGGCAAGCTTGCCAATGCGGTGACCTGGATGGAAGCGCGTACGCCGCAGCCGGATCTCGCGCGCCCTTTGGGCATGACACGGATCACGACGCCCGACTGCGTTTCCTACCGGGCGATCTTTCTCAAGATCGGCGCACCCTGGCTGTGGGACCGCGTTTCCGAAATGTCCGATGCCGAAATCACCGAGCATTTCGCCGACCCGCGCCAGCATCTCTACTACGGCCATGATGAAACCGGCGCGCATCTCGGCATGGTCGAGTTCTTCGCCGCCGACAATAACGAGATCGAGATCACCTATTTCGGCCTGTTCCCGTCCCTGACCGGCCGCGGTTTCGGCAAACGGCTGATGGCCGGGGCACTGGAGCTCGCATGGCGTCTCAACCCGAGCCGCATCTGGCTGCATACAAGCAGCTTCGATCATCACAGCGTCATCGGATTCTACAGCGCCTGCGGGTTCGTGCCCTTCGCTACCGGATTTGAGATCGTCGACGATCCCCGTATCAAGGGAACCTTGCCGCGCGATGCCGCACCGCAAATTCCGCTGATCGAAGCGGAGTGGAGCGGCTGCGGCGACTCTCCCCCAGAGAGCTACAGGCTGTGCGGACCTAGATGAGAACAGCTCCGCAATCCGTCAGCCAAGCGTCGCCGCACCATCGCCGATGGGTGCGCCGCGAGACCATTCTGTCGACGCTGGCGCGTCATATCGACACGCGCATCGTGCTGTTCGCCGCGCCCGCCGGCTTCGGCAAATCGACGACGATGGCGCAATGGGCTGCGGAAATCGCACGCCACGGCAGGCTGACGGCATGGCTGTCCTGCGAGGCGACGGACAATGATGAGGGCGCCTTCCTATCGCATCTGGTGGGCGCGCTGCGCCATCTGGTCCAGAGCCCGGCGGAACTCGACCTTGCCTTCCAGTCGAGCCCCATCCCGCAGCTCGATGTCGTGCTCGCGGCACTTGTGGCGGGTCTGGCGGCGCGCG
>NZ_RZRR01000675.1:0-3175 GCF_003998555.1 Mesorhizobium sp. M7A.F.Ca.CA.002.09.1.1
GGTCTACTACCACGGCGGCGGCTTCATCCTCGGCGGGCTCGAAAGCCATGACGACATCTGCGCCGAGCTCTGCGCCGGCACAGGTTTCGACGTGCTGTCGGTCGATTACCGGCTGGCGCCGGAGCATCTTCATCCCGCCGCCTTCGATGATGCGGTGGCCGCCTTCGAATGGGCAGCGGCGAGATCAGGCCTGCCGCTGGTGCTGTGCGGCGAAAGCGCCGGCGGCAATCTCGCCGCGGCGGTGGCGCAGGCGACGCGCCGCCACGCCAGCGCTGCCATTGGCCAGGTGCTGATCTACCCCGAGCTCGGCGGCGACGAGCGCGCCGGCTCCTACATCGAACACGCCGACGCGCCGCTGCTGTCGGTGGCCGACATCGCCTTCTACCGCGACGTCCGTTCGGCCAGGCGCCAATCGCTTGACGATCCGACTTTTGCGCCGCTGCGCGACAAGGATTTCACCGGCCTGCCGCCGACGGTGATCGTCACCCCCGAATGCGACCCGTTGTCCTCGGATGGCGAGACCTACCGCGACCGCATTCTGGCCGCCGGCGGCAAGGCGTGGTGGCACGAAGAGCCGAGGCTGGTGCACAGCTTCCTGCGTGCCCGCACCACGGTGCCGGCGGCGGCGGAAGCGTTTGCGCGGATCGTGGCTGCGGTTGCAGCGCTGGGCAGGGGTGAGTGGCCGTATTGAACATAGCGAAGGCCCCCTCATCCGGCCGCTTCGCGGCCACCTTCTCCCCGCTGGGGAGAAGAGGGAAGCGCCGGCGCTGCAAGTCTCCTCTCCCCTCGGGGAGAGGTCAGCCGAGCGAAGCGGAGGCTGGGTGAGGGGGCGTCTCGCGTGAAGCGCCGGCATCCTCTTTTCAACAATGGAACATAGGAGGTCGAGTCCCGTCGTACCGACCCCCTCTGTCGCCTTCGGCGACATCTCCCCCTCAAGGAGGGAGATTCGCGCCGCGCCATCGTCCAACGCATACGCCAATCGCCGACTCCCCCCGCGGAACCCCGCACAATCACTGCGGAAAAGCGAACACTCCGCGGCGTCACCCCGCTCTATCATTCCCCCTCAGGCAACGGCGCCCCGGCGGTCGCGTCCGCCCCCGCGCCTGTCGATCGGCCGGGGCGATTTTTCTGTGCATGCCATTGTCCCAAAACCGCTGGGCACTTTTGGGCGGCATGCATCAACAACAGGGGAACGACGATGAAATTCATGCTGACCGACCGCAAACTCCACCCGCAAGCCAAACCCGTGGCCGACGATTTCAAGGCCGGCGGCATCAACCGCCGCGAATATCTGGCGCTGATGGCCGGGCTCGGCGTCAGCGCCGCCGGGGCGCTGGCGCTGGGCGGACTTGGCACCATCCCTGCCCGCGCGGCGGAACCCAAGAAGGGCGGCGTCCTGCGCGTCGCCATGAACGTCAAGGGTTTCAAGGACCCGCGCACCTTCGACGGCGTCGAGATGTCCAACGTTGCCCGCCACTGCAACGAATATCTGGTGCGCTGGAACACCGACTTCTCCTTCGAGCCCTGGCTGCTCGAAAGCTGGGAGGCGAGCGACGACGCCAGGATGCTGACCCTGCATGTGCGCAAGGGCATCTCGTGGTCGAACGGCGATGCCTTCAACGCCGACGATGTCATCCACAACCTCACCCGCTGGTGCGATGCCTCGGTGCCCGGCAATTCGGTCGCCGCGCGCATGGGCGCGCTGGTCAATGCCGACACCAAGAAGGTGGTCGATGGCGGCATCGAAAAGGTCGATGACTTCACCATCAAGCTGAACCTGCCCAAGCCCGACATCTCGCTGATCGCCGGCATGGCCGACTATCCCGCACTGATCATGCACCGCTCCTATGAGGGCGACGGCGATCCCCTGAAGGCGCTGGCCATCACCACCGGTCCCTGCGAGCTGGTCAGCTGGGATGCCGAGACCGGTGCCGAGGTGAAGCGCAAAGACAAGCCCTGGTGGAAGGGCGAATTCTACTTGGACGGCATCAAATGGGTCGACTACGGCTCCGACCCCAACGCCATGCTCTCGGCCTTCGAATCCGGCGAGATCGACACCGACCACGAGACCGCTTCCGATGCCGTCTCGCAGACCGAGCAGATGGGGCTGATGAACTCCGAGATCGCCACCGGCTCGACCATCGTCGCCCGCTTCAATGTCGCCAACGCGCCCTATGACGACGTCAAGGTGCGCCGCGCCGCCCAGCTCGCCGTCGACAATGCCGCCGTGCTGGCGCTCGGTCTCGGCGGCCGCGGCAAGCCCGCCGAAAATCACCATGTCGGCCCCATGCACCCCGAATATGCCGATATCGGCCCGGCGAAGCGTGACGTCGAGCAGTCGAAGAAGCTGTTGGCCGAGGCCGGCAAATCAGACCACGAATTCGAGCTCATCTCCGTCGATGTCGAATGGCAAAAGAGCACCGGCGACGCCATCGGCGCGCAGATGCGCGAGGCCGGCCTCAAGATCAAGCGCACCGTGCTGCCGGCCGCCACCTTCTGGAACGACTGGAGCAAATACCCCTTCTCCTGCACCGAATGGCTCGGCCGCCCGCTCGGCGTCCAGGTGCTGGCGCTGGCGTATAAATCCGGCGCCGCCTGGAACGAAAGCGCCTACGCCAATCCCGAATTCGACACGCTGCTAGACAAGGCACTGGCGACACCCGACGCCAAGGCGCGCAAGGAGATCATGGGCAAGATCGAGCAGAATCTGCGCGACTCGGGCATCATCATCCAACCCTACTGGCGCTCGGTCTACCGGACCTGTCGCAAAGGCGTCGAAGGCTGCGAACAGCACCAGGCGCTGGAGCAGCACTTTGAGAAGGTGTGGATTGAGAGTTGAGAGGCGGTCCGCGCTAGCGGACGTAAAGCCAATTGCTTGGCTTTACGAGCCTCGAACGCTCTGAGCCTGCGAAGGGCCGGGCGACGGTGATGCGCCGGCATTTCTAACCTTCTCCCCTTGTGGGAGAAGGTGGATTGCCGCGCAGCGGCAAGACGGATGAGGGGTGTTCCAGCTTGGCGATACGCCAACAGTAAACGCCCTGAACCAGAGCAGAACCTTCACCGCCTCACTCCGTCACGCACCCCTCATCCGTCTCGGCGCTGCGCGCCGATCCACCTTCTCCCACAAGGGGAGAAGGTCAGAAGCGTCAGCGCCCCTTCAAGTGCAGGGCTAGCC
>NZ_RZRR01000676.1:0-3172 GCF_003998555.1 Mesorhizobium sp. M7A.F.Ca.CA.002.09.1.1
GGCACGCAAGGCGGACGTGGTCGATGCGGCGCTGGCTTTTCATGGCGGCCATCTCGGCGACCCGCTCGAGGCGCTGCGCCGGGTCGGCGGCCGGGAATTCGCGGCGATCGCCGGTGCCATTCTGGCCGCGCGGATGCAGAAGATCCCGGTGCTGCTCGACGGATTGGCGGCGACGGCAGCCGCAGCGGTACTGCATGGCGTCAATCCCGCCGCGCTCGACCATTGCCTGCTGGCCAGCCTGTCGCCGGAACCCGCGCATGCACGCGCCGCCCAACGGCTCGGCTTGCGCCCGTTGCTTGATCTGGGCATCAGCCATGGCGAAGGGGCAGGGGCCGCCCTTGCAGCGGGTCTGGTCAAGGCCGCCGCGCTGACCAGTTCGGGCATGGCTGCGGCGGTACGCGGTTAGGGCTTGAGGTATTACCGCCGTCGAGCCGCCACCGCCGCGGTCGGCAATGCTGGCAATTCCTCCATCACCCGGCTCAGCGGGAAGATGGCGATCGCCTCGGTGCCTTCGCGCAGCTTGGAATGAAGTTCGAACTCGCCGCCATGCATTGCGAGCAGCCCTTGCACGATCGGCAGGCCAAGCCCGGTGCCTTGCTCGGCGCTCTTGATGGCGATGGAGCCCTGGCCGAAGGCGGAAAGCACGATCGGGATCTCATCTTCCGGTATGCCCGGGCCATTGTCCTTGATCGAAATGTATTGTCCGCCGCCCGCCGTCCAACCGACACGGACGCGGATTTCGCCGCCGGTGGCGGTGAATTTTATCGCGTTCGACAGAAGGTTGAGCGTGATCTGCCGCACGGCCCGTTCATCGGCGAACAGCCGAGGCAGCTCGTGCTCGAAATCCTGGACGACACGGATATCCTTGTTGCGCGCTCTCAACTCCATCATGTGACAGCAGTCCTCGACGATACCAAGCAGCATCACCGGCTCTTCATTGAGCTGGTAGCGGCCGGCCTCGATGCGTGACAGGTCGAGAATCTCGTTGATCAGGTCGAGCAGATGCTGGCCGGATTCGTGCACGTCATGGGCGTAGTCACGATAGGTGGGATTGCTCATCGGTCCCAGCACCTCGTTCGACATCACCTCGGAAAAACCGAGAATGGCGTTGAGCGGCGTGCGCAATTCGTGGCTCATCGAGGCGAGGAACCGCGATTTCGCCAGATTAGCGTCCTCGGCCCGCCGCCGCGCTTCGTCCGACATCGATTTCGCCGTCTCCAGTTCGGCGATCAGCGCATCCTTTTCGGAGCGGAACGACAGCATCATCAGGGACGAGTGGTTCAGATGACGGGCCACATAGGCGAAAAACGGCAGCGACACGACCAGCAGCGCGGCCATGATCGCCTCGACCGGCATCCATAGCTTGGCGCCGGCATAGGCGTAGAGCGCCACGGGAACGGCAAAGGTCGCCAGCAGCGCGCCCCGCAGAGACGAGGTCATCACCGCGGTCGCCGCCATGGCGAACAACAGCACCACGGCCTTGACGATGTGGAACGGATCGACCTCGCAGACGCTGCAGCCAAGCCACACGAACCAAGCCCAGCCGAGACCGCACAGGAAATGGCCGATCAGGAATTCCCGCCGTGCTTGCAAAGGGTTGAGCTCGGAAGCTTCAGTGCGCTCGATGCGCCGCGCCATGACGGCAACGATAGTGTAGCAGGTTAGCGTGAACAGCGCCCAAAGCCCGATCTCATTGCCGATTCCGGCCAGCCGGCCACCCGCGGCAATCGCCAGCACGAGAAGCGGGATGGCGATGGCGCCGCTTGTCATCGCTCGGGCATGCAGCTTCAGCAGTTCGCGATCGAAATCGGGATTGCCGGCCTGCTGCGAAAGACGGTCACGCGTCTTGCGCACCGCGCGCGCGACATCGCTGTTGCGATGGCGTTTCCTGCGGTCCACAATGAACTTGTCCGCTGTGTTCGAGCGTTGCAAGGGCATCAAAACTTCAATTTATGCGAGCAGCGGTTTCCAAGTGTTAAGCTACGTTCGAATGATTAACCAACCGTTTGCCATATGAGCCGTTCATGGTCGCCGAGGCCGCGCCGGCGATACGTTGCGCGCCCCAGAAGCCTGTGGCGCCGGCTGGTGGATTACGGGCTTGCCGTCATCATCCTCGGACTGCTGATCCTGCTGGCGGCCCGCCTCGACCGGGTGGAGACACGCAAGACGCAAGGCGTGGCAATCATCAACGACGGCGATTCGATCACGCTTGGCACCGAGCGTATCCGCATGCGCGGCATCGATGCTCCGGAATATACGCAGACCTGCCGCAAGAACGGCGCGGACTATTCCTGCGGCACGCTTGCGCGTCAGTCGCTCGTTCGCCTGATCGCCGGCAAGCCCGTCTCTTGTACCGGCTGGCAGCGTGATCGTTATGGCCGGCTGCTCGGCGACTGCACCGCCGGCGGCAAGGATCTCAACCGCGCGCAGGTCGAGGCGGGCTGGGCGGTTGCCTATGGCGACTTCGAGAGCGAGGAAGCCATCGCCCGCGCGGCAAAGGCCGGCATCTGGGCGGGAACGTTCGATCAGCCGCAGAATTGGCGAGACAGCCATCACGGCGAAGTCGTCGAGAAGAAGCACGGCACACTGGCGTCGATCGGCGATGCCGTGCGCGAGATTTTTCGCTTCTGGTGATGCGCATCCTGGAACTGGAACCGAGGACGAACAGGAGGATGGAATGAAGCTCTTCGACGGTGGCCGGGCGCCCAATCCAAGGCGGGTCCGCGTTTTCCTGGCCGAGAAAGGCATCGAGGTTCCGCAGGTGCCCATCGATATGGGCGCGTTGGAACACAGGCAACAGGCGGTCAGCTCGCGCAACCCCTTGCAGCGTCTGCCGGTGCTGGAGCTCGACGACGGCACCGTCATCACCGAATCCGTCGCCATCTGCCGCTATTTCGAGGAGCTGCATCCCGAACCGGCCCTGTTCGGGCGTGGCGCACTCGGCAAGGCGCAGGTCGAGATGTGGCAGAGGCGGATGGAATTCAATTTGCTCAGCTGCGTCACGCAGGCCTTCCGGCACATCCATCCGGCCATGAAGGAATGGGAAATCCCGCAGGTCCCTGAATGGGGTGAGGCCAACAAGCCGAAGGCCGTGGCGTTCCTCAGGCTGCTGGACGGCGAACTGGGCAGCCGGGAGTTCATCGCCGGTGACAGCTATTCGATCGCCGACATC
>NZ_RZRR01000677.1:0-3169 GCF_003998555.1 Mesorhizobium sp. M7A.F.Ca.CA.002.09.1.1
GTTACCACCATCCCCACCGCTGGCGTCGCCCGATATGCCGGGAGCATTGTCCCCCGATGTTTCGAGGGCGCCAGATGCGTTGTTTGTTATATCGACGGTTCCGCCCTTGGCGCCATCGCCGCCTTTACCACCCTTGATCTCCACAAAAGGCGGGACGGCTGTTGCATGGACAGCCGAGCCGCCATCGCCGCCGCGCCCACCCCGGGCGCTGCCAACGAAAGCGGCCTCCCCGGAGGTCGTGCGGCCGACACTATTCGTTCCCGTAGCCGGCGCCACCGGCGAATGGCCATCTCCGGCGTCAGCAGTACCGATTCCGTCATCACCATTGTCGCCCGGTGCACCATCCGTATTGATGGACAATTGCTGCGCATGGGCCGGAGATTGAGCGTAAGGAAAGACCAGCCCCACCAGTGCCGTAGCGCAAAGCAATCGAGCTATCCGTTTGGGCAGAGTGGCGAGACATTGATTCGGCCGGCCGGGCAAACCCTTCTGAGTCGCCGCGGCATCACGAAGAACTTCCTCAGAACATGCCCTGGCTGAACCGTCGTCGGCCGATGCGCACGACAATACGGCAACGCGCTCTGTGAACAAAGCCATGCACTTACCCCCCATTTTACGGGGGCGCGCCTCAATGCCTGCTTGAGTCCGACGCCACCGCTATGCTCTGCTCATGCAATTGCAATAAGGATGCCGGCACTGTGCAATAAGGTTCAATGCATTAAAACAGGGCATCCGTATTCCCACTTGCGGAGCTCTGACTCAATTAGAATACATTAACTTATGCCGGATGAAACCAAAAATTTACGTGGGGAACACTGACCAAAGCCACCGACGTTTCATAGTCATCATATGATGACTATCTGCCGTTTCGCGGCCGAAATCGCAGAACAAAGCGATTGGACCGCCCGATTTCGTGATACTCGACCCGCTGGCCATGGCATCGACGCGCAAACGCCCTATATCAAAGGACAGAGTTTTTGCGCGGGAATGAACGGATGTCGGCACTTCGGCCATCAACGATCTTCACAGTGGCAATGCTGGCCACGGCAGTGCTGGCGGGCGTTTGCCTGCCGGCTTCCGCGCAAGCGCTCAATCCCGCTACCGGCAACAATGCGCTGATCCGGCAGAACGACCTGCAAATCCTGCAAAACAGGATACAGCGGCAGCAATATCAACAGCAACAGCAGCAGAATCGCGCCCAGGACCGCCAGATCTTTCAGCAACCGCCACCGGTCGTGCAGCAGCTCAAGCCAAGCTGCCAGACACAGATAATCGGCACCACCGCCGTGAGCAATTGCCGCTGACATCAAGGCCTTTTTCGTTTATTTAGCCGACTTATGTATTTCGAGTGTCGTTGGCACATGCGAAAGTTTTGGTTTTGCAACGACGCCTTGTCGCGCTATGCGGCATTGCATCGACTGGATTGACGAATGGCAGCCACCAAGAAAAAGGCCGTACGCAAGGCAAAGAAGGGCGAGAGAATCCGCCAGGTGGCGGCTATTCCCTTCCGGCTGACCGCGCGTGGCGATATCGAGGTGATGCTGGTCACGTCGCGTACCACCAGGCGCTTCATCGTCCCCAAGGGCTGGCCGATGAAGGGCAAGAGCGGACGCAAGGCGGCCACCATCGAGGCGCAGGAGGAAGCCGGCGTGCTCGGCAAGACGCTGAAGCAGCCGGCGGGCACCTATTCCTACTGGAAGCGGCTGGCAAATCGCTTTGTCCGCGTCGACGTCATCGTCTACCTGCTCGAGGTGAGCGAGGAACTGGCCGACTGGCAGGAAGCCAAACGACGCCAGCGGGCCTGGCTGGCGCCAGCCGATGCGGCCATGCTCATCGACGAGCCGGATCTTTCAACGTTGGTGAAGACGCTGAAGATCCCTGTGCAGGTGGACCAGGCGTAGAGCCTCACTCGCCGGGGTCATCGCTTTCGGGAAACGGCCGCACCGGCGTGCCGGTATAGGCCCACAGCCACTCGCGCGGCAGCGGCCCCTTGTTTCGCTCGGCCTGCTGCGACTGCTCCCAGGCATGCGCCAGGATGCCGACCGAGCGCGACAGCACGAAAAGCCCTCGCGTCAGCGGCGGCGGAAAACCGAGTTCGCCATAGATGACGGCGGTGGCGCCATCGATGTTGAGGGGTATTTTTTTCCCCTTGCGGCGTTCGACATCCGCCTCGACCGCTTCGGCGATATCGGCGAAACGCCCATTGACGGCACCGCGTGCGGCAAATTCGCGGGTCAGTTCCAGCAAGCGCGGCGCGCGCGGGTCGACGGGATGGAAGCGATGTCCGAGCCCCGGCACATAGCCCTTCTCCTCGGCGAAGAACCGGTCGAGCCGCGCCGAGACCGCCTCATTCAGCGTCATCCCGGCATCAATCGCCACGGCAATGTCACCATAAAAGGAAAGCGCCTGCTCGCCGGCGCCTCCATGCACGTCGCCGAGAACGTTGATGGCCGAGGCCATGGCGCTGTTGATACCGACGCCGCAGGTTGCAGCCATGCGCGCGATGGCAATCGATGGCGCCTGCGGTCCATGGTCGACGGCGGCAGCCAAGGCAATGCCGAGCAATTCTGCCTGGTCCTCGCTGGGCAGTTCGCCGCGCAGCATCAGCCAGATGACAGCCGGAAAGCTGACGCGGCCGATCAGATCCTGGATCTCGTAGCCACGCAGCCGGATGACACCTGGCCGCATCTCGATGATGTCGGTCTGCCACCATTCCTCGCCGCGCTCACGGCCCGTCTTCTTCTCCGTGCCGCTCATGCGCGTGCCTTTGTCCTGGTGCGGGGCGGCAGGTCGGCGAACACCTCGCTCATATGTTCGCCGAGCGCCGGCGGCGGCTTTGTCGGCAAGGGCGCCTCGCCATCGACCATGAAGCCGCCGCGCAAAACGGTCAGCGGCTTCTTCATGCCAGCCACATCGTCGAAATGCGCGGTCACCTGGCGCTCGAGGACTTGGGGCTCGGCCAGCACTTGCGGGATCGTCAGCACCCTGCCGGCAGGCACGCCGGCGCGATTGAGCGTCTCTTCCCAGGCCGCCGCCGAGGCGCCCGCCAGGGCGTCCTCGATCTCGACTTTAAGCGCCGCACGGTTGCGCTTGCGCGTCTCGCGCTCTGCATAGCGGACATCGGAAGCCAATTCCGGCCGGCCGATCAGCCGGCACAGCGCCACGAACT
>NZ_RZRR01000678.1:0-3163 GCF_003998555.1 Mesorhizobium sp. M7A.F.Ca.CA.002.09.1.1
GTTCTGGTTGCCGTCCCGCCGGCGAAGGTGACGGAGCTCGCCTTTGCCCCCGCTTTGCCGGCCGGACTGGGGCGGGCACTCGGCGCCTGGGAAAGCGGCGCGGCTATCAAGATCCTGGTGCGCTATGCCAAACCGTTTTGGCGGGCGCGGGATTTGAGCGGCATGGTGATGTGGCTCGAGCCGCCGGGGCTGTTTGCCTGCGACGCCGGCAAGGATGCGGAGCATGCGGCGCTCGTCGTGTTCGCCGGCGGCTCGCTCGCGCTGCGTTGGCGCGACCTCGGCGAGGCGGAACTGCGTGCGGAGGTGACCGGCCGGCTGGAGGCAGCCCTTGGTCCGGATGCCGGTGACGTCATCGATTTCAGTTTGCGTGACTGGACAGGAGATCGCTGGAGCGGCGGCGCGTACAGCGATCTTATTGTCGATGTTACAGCGACAGACGCCGAGCGAACGATCCTTGCCGGCGCACCGCCGGTGTATCTCGCCTCTTCAGAACTCTCGCCATCGTTTCCGGGGTATGTCGAGGGCGCCATCATTGCCGGGCGCATCGCCGCGCACAAGATCATTGCCGAGCTTCAAGCTCCGGGCTGAGCCTGATCTTTTCGAAAGACTGTTCGGTAAGATCGGTCAAGTTGCGCCTCGAGCCTCGGCGCCGTCGAAGCCATGCCCGATTTTGCCCGACTTCGCCCGAAATGCTGTTTCGAATTCGTTACAGTGCCAATCCTTCGCCACCCCATCACCGTTACAAAGCGCGGATAAGTTCATTTCACCGCCAAAAGAAACTCAGCGAAGGGGAAGGTAATGCATGCAAAAATCCAGACGATCCGCGGCGAGAGCCGCCTTCAGGCTCCAGAGCGCAATGACCGCCGTCCGAAACTGGCGCTGCGCCAGCGGGCCAGCGACCACCCCATGGCGATGTTCATGGTGCTGGCTGCTTGCGCCTTCGTCGGCATGGCGTTCACGCCGACAATCGGGCCGGCCTTCGCTTCGTTGAATCCGCCGGCCAATCTCATCGACGGCGCGCAGACGACGACCAGGACCGCGCGTCTGCCGGTGCCGTTGACCGACTTCGCCTGCAAGGGCCAGGCCTGGGGTGCCGAGAGCATGGATTGCCTGCGCGCCATCGCCGAACAGTCCGGAACACACAAAAGCCGGGCGATCCGCATGATCGCCAATGCCGCGCCGTTGACCGGCACGCCGAATATTTTCTGATTTCCGTCGAAGCATGGTCCCGAAAACCGTTCCCGTTTTGTGGATCATGCTCTGACCTCCCCGAGCGCCCTCCAGTGCGCTCCTTTTGGCTCCCGCCCCCGGGAGCCTCTTTTTTTATCCTTTCAAGGCCGCCTGTTCGGCGATGGCGGAGAGCACGCTGCGCACATCCAGCGTGCTGAACGGCTTTTCCAGAATCTGCGGTCGCTGGTGCGCCGGCAAGGCTTCGATTTCGGCTTTGGCACCGATCAGGTCTCCGGTGACCAGCACGAAACGCCGCGCCAAATCGGGCTTTTCGGCGAGCAGCTCACGATAGATCGATATGCCGCTGACGCCGGGCATGCGCAGGTCCGAAAAAACGATGTCCGGCGGCATGTGGCCGCTCAAGGTGGCGGCGGCCGATTCCCAGACCGGCACGATCCGCGACTTGATGCCCATCAGTTCGAGGATGTCGGAGAGTGACCCGGCGACATCCGGCTCGTCGTCGATGATCAAGGCATGGCGCAGGCCGCTCGATCGCGGCTGGTTGTCGCCGGCGGTGGCGAGGCCGGCCACGATGGCCGGCAGCTGGACGACGAAACGCGCGCCTCTCGGGAGCACTTCCTCGAACCAGACATTGCCATTGTGCCGCTCGATGATCGATTTCGAGATCGACAGGCCGATGCCGGTGCCGACGCCGACCGGCTTGGTGGTGAAATAGGATTCGAAGATGCGGCCGCGGATCGCTTCCGGCACGCCGGGCCCATTGTCCTCGACCGAGAAGCAGGGATGATCCCGGTCGCTGCGGAACGTCCGCACCTTGATCAGCCGGTCGCCGGCAATGCCAGCCAAAGCGTGCTGGCTGTTGATGAGGAAATTGGCCGCCACCTGCGTCACATGGTCGGCGTCGGCCATGGCCAGCAGCGGGCCTGCGGCGAAATCGGTGTCGATGATGATGCCGCTTGAGCGCGCGCCATAGGCGGTCACTTCAAGTGCCGCCCGGATCACCTGGTTGAGGTCGGTCTCGGCTTGTGCCGCGGGATGGAGGCGGACCATCGACAGGAAGCTCTTGACGATGCGGCCGCAGCGCTCGGCGGCCGCGCGGACCTTTTCGGCGCGCACCTTGGTTTGCGGATCGGAGGCGAATTCGTGCAGCAGCGTCGATTGCGCCACAACCACGGCCAGCGGGTTGTTGAGCTCGTGCGACACACCGGCCAGCAACGAACCCATCGCCGCCATCTTCTCGTTCTGGTGCAGCTTCTCGCGTTGCCGGCCGATTTCCTCCTCGGCGCGCAATTTGTCGCGCAGGTCGCGGATGGAGCCGAAGATCAGGCGGCGGTCGGCAACCCGCATCTCGGTGGCCGTCAGCTCGATCGGGAACACTTCGCCGGCGGCATTCTGGGTCACCGTCTCGAGCCGCTGGCCGACCATCGGCGCGCCGCGGCCGGACATGTATTCGGCTCCTGAGGCATAGCCCTTGCGGTAGTAGATCGGCACGATCGTATCGAGCAGGTCCTTGCCGAGGATGTCGCTGCGCTGGAAGCCGAACATCTTCTCGGCGGCCGGATTGAATTCGATGATCGAGCCGGTCTCGTCGATGACGACAATGGCGTCGAGCGAGGCCTGCAGCATGGTGCGGCGAATGACCTCGCTGGCGTGGGCGTCGGAGGGCGAGCGCTCTATGGCGTCGCCGATGGCCAGCGCGATGATGTGCAGCGTCGCCTCTTCCTCGTCGGTCCATGCACGCTCGTTGATGCAGTCATTGACCGCCAGCGTGCCCCAGAGATGGCCGTGCGCGAAGACCGAGACCGAGAGGAACGATTTGATGTTCTGCTTCTCGAAATCGGTCCTCAGGAAGCCTTCGAGGTCGCGCGTATGACCGGCGAAGATCTTGCCTTGCCTCTCGTCCTCGGCAAGCCGCTCCAGCAGCGGGCCGGAATTGACGATCGATTGCATGATGACGGTCGGTGACGCCAGT
>NZ_RZRR01000679.1:0-3162 GCF_003998555.1 Mesorhizobium sp. M7A.F.Ca.CA.002.09.1.1
CCCCGTCGCGGCGGCTGCGTTTTCGTTCCTGTCGGGCGCGATCGTGCTCGGCATTATCTCCGTTACGGTGGTGAAGCTGCAAGGCATCTCGCTCGACTGGAAAGCGCCGGCGCCCTGGCTGTTCGTGGCCGGCGGCATGCTCGGCGGTTTCTATGTCACGCTGTCGACGATCCTGACGCCACGCATAGGTGCTGCCGCGCTGATGGCGTTTCTGGTCGCCGGCCAGTTGCTGGCCGGCATGCTCATCGACCGCGTCGGCTTCCTCGGCGTCGCGGTGCGTGAAATCTCGCTCGGCCGCGTTGCCGGCGCGGTGCTGCTCTTGGCCGGAGCGCTGCTCGTCCGGCTCTACTGATGCGCGTCGATGTCTTTGACTTCGACTTGCCGGAGGAGCGCATCGCGCTCCGCCCGGCGCAGCCGCGTGACAGCGCCAAGATGCTTCTGGTCAAGCCCGGCGAAGGGCTCGAGGACCGGACGGTTGGCGACCTGCCGTCCTTGCTCAGGGCCGGCGACGTGCTGGTGTTCAACGACACCAAAGTCATTCCGGCGCAGCTCAAAGGCATAAGGCGGCGGGGCGAGGCGACGGCGCAGGTCGAAGCCACGCTGCATATGCGCATGGCGCCGGACCGCTGGCTGGCCTTCATGAGGCCGGGCAAGCGCATTGCCGCCGGCGACCGCATCCATTTCGGCCATGACGGCAATTCCTGTTTCCTCGGTCAGCTCGACGCCACGGTGATCGAGAAAGGCGAGGGCGGCGAGGCGCTGCTTGGCTTCGACCTGTCGGGGCCGTTCCTCGACGAGGCGCTGCACGCGGTAGGCCATATTCCGCTGCCGCCCTATATCGCCTCGAAACGCGACGACGACGAACGCGACCGGGCCGATTACCAGACCATCTATGCAAGCGAGGAAGGCGCCGTCGCGGCTCCGACAGCGGGCCTGCATTTCACGCCGGAGCTTTTTGCAGCGCTTGACGCCAAAGGCGTCGAACGCCGCTTCGTCACCTTGCATGTCGGCGCCGGTACGTTCCTGCCGGTCAAGGCGGACGACACCGCCGACCACAAGATGCATGCCGAGACCGGGTCGGTCAGCGAAGCCACTGCGGACGCCCTGAATGCCGCAAGAGCAAGGGGCGGGCGCATCGTTGCTGTCGGCACGACCTCGCTGCGTCTGCTGGAGAGTGCGGCGCGTGAGGACGGTACTCTGGCTGCGTGGTCCGGCCCGACCGATATCTTCATCACGCCCGGCTACTGTTTTCGCACCGCCGACATGCTGATGACCAATTTCCATCTGCCGCGCTCGACTCTGTTCATGCTGGTTTCGGCCTTCAGCGGCCTCGACACGATGCGCGCGGCCTATGCCCATGCGATCGAGAACCGTTACAGATTCTATTCCTATGGCGACGCAAGCCTGCTTTTCCGAGCGGAGACGAGCGATGGACGATGATCTGCAAGCCTTTGACCGCGATGCGCTGATCGCGGAAGTGAAAAAACTGCGCGCCGGCATTCGCCAGCACCGCGATTCCACCGGCCATGAATTGTGCTGGCATCACCCCGATCTGTGGGACCTGCTGCCGGAAAAAACCGAACCATCGATCGCCGTGCCGCCCTGGCCAAAATTCATGCGCGGCTGCATCCACTACCGCCAGTCGCTCGACAAGCAGGCGCCGGACGCCCCGGTCCACGACAAGGAATTCAATGGCTAAGCAGTTCAGCTTCAAGGTTCTGGCAATCGACGGCAAGGCGCGGCGCGGCGTGATCGACATGCCGCGCGGCGAAATCCGCACGCCAGCCTTCATGCCGGTCGGCACCGGCGGTACCGTCAAGACGATGTATATGGACCAGGTGCGCGGCGTCGGCGCCGACATCATCCTTGGCAACACCTACCATCTGATGCTGCGGCCAGGCGCCGAGCGTGTGGCGCGGCTCGGCGGCTTGCATGAATTCGCCCGCTGGCCGCATCCGATCCTGACCGACAGTGGCGGTTTCCAGGTCATGTCGCTGTCGAAGCTGAGAAAGCTGACCGAAAAGGGCGTCACCTTCCGCTCGCATATCGATGGCGCCGCCTACGAGATGTCGCCGGAGCGGTCGATCGAGATTCAGGGGCTGCTCGATTCCGATATCCAGATGCAGCTCGACGAATGCACGGCGCTGCCGGCCGAAATGAAGGAGATCGAGCGCGCCATGGAGCTGTCGCTGCGCTGGGCCGAGCGCTGCAAGACGGCGTTCGGCGACCAGCCGGGCAAGGCGATGTTCGGCATCGTGCAAGGCGGCGACAACGCAGCGCTGCGGGTGCGATCGGCGCAGGCGCTGAGCGCGATGGAGTTGAAGGGCTATGCGGTCGGCGGCCTGGCCGTCGGCGAACCGCAAGCGGTGATGCTCGAGATGCTCGACATCACCTGTCCGGAGCTGCCGGCGGACAAACCGCGCTATCTGATGGGCGTCGGCACGCCTGACGATATCCTGAAGTCGGTGGCGCGCGGCATCGACATGTTCGACTGCGTGATGCCGACACGGGCCGGCCGCCACGGCCTCGCCTATACAAGGCGCGGCAAGGTCAATCTGCGCAACGCCCGCCATGCTGACGATCCGCGCCCACTCGACGAGGAAAGCGACTGCCCGGCCGCCCGTGACTACTCACGCGCCTATCTGCATCATCTGGTGCGCTCGCAGGAAGCGCTCGGCGCCATGCTTTTGACGTGGAACAACCTGTCCTACTACCAGAAACTGATGCAGGACATCCGCGCTGCGATCGAGGCTGGCACCTTCGAGGCGCGCGGCGCCGAAATCACCGAGGGCTGGGCGAGGGGCGATATCCCGTTGCTGTAAGGCCTCAAGTGCTGAGCGAATTCGAGGCGCGCAGGCTGCAGCCGGTGATCTGGAACGTGCCGTCGGGCTGCTGCTGCAGCGTATAGACCGCCTCGTAATCCTTGCCATCGGGGCCGACGATCAGCACCTGCTGGACGATCGAACCCGGACCGGTCTCCTCGACCTTGCCGAAGGAATAAGTCTGCGGCTTGCGCACCGGCGGATAGCCGTTGGTCACCATGTTCATGAAGGCATCGACGGTCGGGAAGATCCGCTTCACATTCGGGGCGGCGAAGCTGTAGGCGGTGGCGCCGTCATTGGCGATGAGGGCCTTTAGCTGACCGTCGATGCCTTCATGAAC
>NZ_RZRR01000680.1:0-3146 GCF_003998555.1 Mesorhizobium sp. M7A.F.Ca.CA.002.09.1.1
CTATTCGGCCGACATTTCGACCTCGGACATCGCTGCGATGCGCGAGCCCGACAGCGCCTGGGCCGCGACCGCCGCGACCAACCCGGCCGTCGTCGGCCAGGTCTCGGTGCGTGCGCTGGCACAGCTGCTGGCCGGTGAAGACCCCGGCCACAACGTCGTCGTGCCGCCGACACTGATCACCCAGAAGGACCTCATCGACAAGGACATCAAGAACATGGAGGACCTGTCGGCCAAGCTGCCGCAGTTCGCCCACGCCGATGTCGCGATGCCGGCCTGGATGCCGAACCCGAACGCCAAGTAACTTTCGCTATCGAAGGCCGCCTGCAGCCGCTTGCTGCAGGCGGCCTTTTTGCTGAATATCTGCAGCCGGCGCCAGGCTCCGGCCCAAGGTTCGGTGCGTATATGGAAGCTCAGGCGGCAATCGAGGAAAACCTGTCCGGCGCCGTCGCCGGAACCTTGTTTCGATGCCCGCAGGCCACCACGGGTGTCGTGGTGTTGGGTGGGTCGAGTGGCCGCGTCGATGTCGGGCGCGCACGGCTCTTTGCAAACGAGGGCTCGTCGGCTTTGGCCCTGCAATGGTTCGGCGGTGAGGGCCAGCCTCCCGGAATATGCGAAATTCCCCTCGAAACCTTCTTCGCGGCAACCGATTGTCTCCTTGAAACAGGATGCCACCGCATCGTCTATGTCGGCACATCCAAGGGTGCCGAGGCCTCACTGCTTGCGGCGGTCCATGACCCGCGCATCGACGCTGTGGTCGCCATCAGCCCGTCATCGGTGATTTGGGGAAATATTGGTGCTGGCCCGGATGGCGTCAGCTGGCCTGAACGATCCTCATGGTCGCTCGACGGAATCCCCCTGCCGTTTGTGCCGACGGATCCAAACTGGACACCAGAATACGTGGATGGCTTGGTATCCTACAGGGGACTCTTCGAACATTGCTTGAAAACCTTCAGGCAGGAAGCGGCTGCGGCGACCATCCCCGTTGAGACCGCATCGGCCGAGATCCTGCTGGTCGCAGGCGGCGACGATGCGCTGTGGCCCTCGCTATGGTTCGCGACAGAAATTGTTCGGCGGCGCAGCGAAGCAGGCAAGATCACACATCTCGTGTCATCGCCGGATGCGGGGCATCGCATTCTCTTGCCTGGCGAGAACACACCACGCTCGACATTGCATGCACATGGCGGCAATGACGAGGCCGAATCACGGTTGGGCAGAATGGCGTGGGAAGGCATCCGAGAACTGCTGTAGCTGCAGATCCCGAATACCTTCGCCTGTTTTGCGTCAGTCTCGGCCGGTTTCCCTACCGCATCGCTGCCGCGATATTGCCGCCGTCGACGGTCGTCACGTCGGCGGTGGTGCGGTCGGCCAGCGCATGATGCAGGAAGGCCTGCGCCACGTCCTGCGCCGTCACTTCCTGGCCGAGCAGATTGCCGGACATGTAGTCCTTCTCCGACACGCCGCGCGCGCCTGAGCGGCTGGCAATCATGGCGTCGGTCAAAAGGCCCGAGCGGATGCGGTCGGCGTTGACGGCGTTCGAGCGGATGCCATGCGCGCCATAGTCGAGCGCGTACTGCCTGGACAGGAACAGCGTCGCCGCCTTCGGCACGCCATAGGCGCCGAACTTCGGGCCGGGGTTGACGGCCTGCTTGGAGGTGTTGAACAGAAGCACGCCGCCTGTGCCCTGTTCGAGCATGATGCGCACGGCGTTCTGCGCCACCGATTGGTGGGCGAAGAAATTGAGCTCGAAACTCTTGCGCAGGAGCGCGTCGTCAAGCTCGCCGATGCGGCCTTCCCAGGCGGCGCCGGCATTGGAAACCAGGATGTCGACACCGCCGAACACGGCGACCGCTTTGTCGAAGGCGGCACGCACCTGTGCCGGGTCGGTGATGTCTGCGGCGACGCCGATCGAATTGTTGCCGGCTTTCTTCGCTGCATCGGCGGCTTTTTCGGCGTCGAGATCGACGACGACGGCATGGGCGCCATTGTCGGCGAACAGCTTTGCCGTCGCTGCACCGATCGCGCCGGCACCGCCGGTGATCAGCACCACCTGGCCGGTCAGCGGCTTCGGCTTGTTGGAGGCGAGCTTGGCCTGTTCCAGCGACCAGTATTCGAGCGGGAACAGGTCGGCCTTGGAAAGCGGATGGAACCGGCCGACGGCCTCGGCGCCACGCACTGCCTCGATCCACATCTCACCGACATCCGACGCGATCTTCGCGTCCTTCAGGGTGCGGCCGTGGCCGAACATGCCGAGGCCGGGCACCAGCGTCAGCCGCGGCATCTGGTCGAGCATGGTGCGCTTGACGTCGTCGAGCGCATCATTGGTTTCGAAATAGGCGCGATAATCCTTGGCGAACGCGTCGACATGGCTCTTGATCACCGCCTTGTAGTCGCCGGCCTTGTCCGCGTCGGGCGCCGGCAGCGCCATCGGCCCGGTCTTGATGCGGATCGACAGATCGGGCGTCGAGACGCCGCGCCCGGCATAATCGGCGATCTCGGCTGAATTGATGAAATCGACAATTGCCGGCGAAGTGCGGAAATCGCTGACCATTCGGTCGAAGCGGCCTTCGCCGCGCGCTACCGCCACCGCGCCGCGCAGCATCGGCGCGATCGACGCCGGCGTCGCGAGCTTTGCTGGCAAGGCTGCCTTTGCCGCCTTCGGCTTGCCACTTGCGGCAATGAAGTCCTCGGCGACGTTCACATAATGGATCATCCGGTCGTAGGCCTGCTTCGCATCGTCGCCGAAGGTGAAGATGCCATGCTTGTCGAGGATCAGGCCCTCGACATCAGGATCGGCGTCGAAGATGTCGGCAGCCGCCTTGGCGAGGTCGAAGCCGGGCATGATGTAGGGCACATAGCCCATCTTGGCGCCGAAAACCGTGGTCACCAGCGGCTTGGAGTCCTCCTGGTCGACGATGGCGAGAATGGCGGTCGAGTGCGTGTGGTCGACGAATTTGTGCGGCAGGAAGGCATGCAGCAGCGTCTCGACCGACGGGTTGGGCGAGGACGGATCGATGAGGTTGACGCGTTGCAGGGCAACCATGTCCTCGTCGGCCAGCCTGTTCAGCGCGCGCGCCTTGAGCAGCGGCTTGAGCTTGACCGCCGGCAGGCCCTGCGGCTCGATGACGCCCATGTCCCAGCCGCTGCCC
>NZ_RZRR01000067.1:0-11274 GCF_003998555.1 Mesorhizobium sp. M7A.F.Ca.CA.002.09.1.1
CGTCCGGCGCGGCGTTCCTTTCCGCGCAACTGCTCGATGTCACCGTGTTCAACCGGCTGCGCCGGCAGAGCTGGTGGCGGGCGCCGATCATCGGCACGCTGGTCGGGTCGGTGTTCGACACCGCCGTGTTCTTCACCGTCGCTTTCTCGGCTGCCTTTGCCTTCGCCGGACCAAACGACGGCTTTGCGTTGGAAAACGCACCCTTGATGGGCGTCTTCCATGTCGAGGCGATGCGCTGGATCTCCTGGGCGCTTGGTGATCTCTCGGTGAAACTGATCATCGCCGTCGTCGCACTCATACCCTACCGGTTGCTCGCTGCCCGCTGGAGCCAGCCCGCGGTTGCGGCTTAAACCATGATCCCGAAAAGTGGGACCCCGTTTTCGGAAAAGATCCTGGTCGGACAAAGATCATGATCCCGTGGATCCAGCTCGATTCAGCGAAGACCCCAGACGGCGGACAAGAACTTCGCCTCAAGCGGCGCGGCACCGAATTCTCGATCATGCTGGGCACCAACGAGCTCATGAACAGCCGCCTCAGCGGTTCCGAGGAAGCGCTGGCAAAACTGTCCTGCGGGCGGATTGCCGGCCATAGCCATCCAACAATCCTGATCGGTGGGCTTGGCATGGGTTTTACCTTGCGCGCCGCGCTTACAGAATTGGCCAATGATGCCGGAATCGTCATCGCTGAACTGGTGCCGGCCGTTGTCGCCTGGGCGCGCGGTCCGATGGCCGAAATCTTTGGCGGCTGTCTCGACGATCCGCGCGTCACCATTCAGGAGACCGATGTCGGGCAGCTGATACGCTGGCAGCCCGCGGCCTGGGACGCCATCCTGCTCGATGTCGACAACGGCCCGGAAGGCATCGTCCACAAATCCAACGACGCGCTCTACAGCCTGCAGGGCCTCGCAGCCGCACGCAGCGCCCTCAAGTCGGGCGGCGTGCTGGCGGTGTGGTCGCAAGGCCCCGACATCGGCTTCACGCGGCGGCTGAAGCAGGCAGGCTTCGGGGTCGAAGAGGTCAGTACGCGCGCCAACGGCAAGCGCGGCGCGCGCCATATCATCTGGATCGCCACCAAGACGTAAAGCCGGCGGGCTCAATCCTGGTGCAGGATGAATTCCAGATAGAGGTTGCGCTGCAGGATCGAGTGGTTGTCGTCGGAGATCAGCGACACCATCAGCGCGCCGTCGTCGCGGGTCCAGACGTCGAGCCCTTCCATATTGTCGATCTGGTAGCCCATGTCGGCCTCCAGCAGCACCGGCCCGTCGGCGACCGCGCCCTTCTCGACGCTTTCGCCATAGATGCGCCGCAGCCGCATCTTGACGCCCCTCGCCATCGAGAAACTGCGCTCCAGAAGCAGCAGATCGCCATCCGGCAGGAAGGCGCCGTCGGTGATGTCGAAATCGCCGTTGCGCTTGACAGTAAAGACGCCCTTGTGCGGCCCCTCGATGATGGCGGCATAGATGTTGCCGGCCTTGTCGAGGCTCTTTTCGGAGACCACGACCAGGCCGCCCTCATGCTGACCGTTGGCATTGGCGTGGGTGACGGTCTCGAAGCCGCGATTCTGGCGCAGCTCCTGGGCCGGAACGACGAAATCCAGCGGCTTGAACGGCGCCTTCATGTCGTTGGCGTCGATCTTGAACTGGGCGACGCGGTGGCTGCGCTCGAAGCCGACGGTGGCAATGCCGTCCTTGACCGCGAGGCCTTCCGCATCGACCTCCCATTTCCTGTCGATCGGCCGACCGGTCTCGTCGACCATCTGCTGCATGCGGAAATTCTGGATGCCGGAGGGCCGCTTTTCCGCGTCGCGGACCACCGTGCCGAAGAACCAGAAGCCGGTGTCGGCAACGCCGATGAAGTCACCGCCGGCCTTCAGGAAGCGGAAGGCCGACACGCGATTTCGGCGCGCTGTCGGCGAGGTCATCTCCAGCCCGCCGACGAATTCGAAAGGGCCGAATTGCTTGTCGGCACGGCCAATGTGAAATTCGGTGATCGGGCGGGCCGAGATTTCGACCGGTTCGACAGAACCAGAGTCGGGCGAACCGGCTGCCGCCGAAGCCACACCGGAAAGCAGGGCGATGGCGGCGAAAAGCGTCTGCTGAAAGCCGCCGCGCCTGGAGATCATCCGGCGCGCCGCATACCACCGCCGCGCCGCGTATCCTTCGCGCTTTCCTCGGCAAACAGCGAAGCCAGCTGCTCGGTCATGGCGCCAGCCAGCTCCTCGGCATCGACGATGGTGACGGCGCGGCGGTAGTAGCGCGTGACATCGTGGCCGATGCCGATGGCCAAGAGTTCCACAGGCGAACGCGTCTCGATCAGCTCGATGACGGCGCGCAGATGGCGTTCGAGATAATTGCCCGGATTGACCGACAGCGTCGAATCGTCGACCGGCGCGCCGTCCGAGATCATCATCAGGATCTTGCGCTGCTCGGGCCGGGCGATCAGCCGGTTATGCGCCCACAGCAGCGCCTCGCCGTCGATATTTTCCTTGAGCAGGCCTTCGCGCATCATCAGGCCGAGATTGCGCCGTGCCCGCCGCCACGGATGGTCGGCCGATTTGTAGATGATGTGGCGCAGATCGTTGAGCCGGCCAGGATTCGGCGGCTTGCCGTCCTTCAGCCATTTCTCGCGCGCCTGCCCGCCCTTCCACGCCCGCGTGGTGAAGCCGAGGATCTCGACCGAGACGCCGCAGCGCTCCAGCGTGCGCGCCAATATGTCGGCGCAGGTGGCGGCGACCGTGATCGGCCGGCCGCGCATCGAGCCGGAATTGTCGAGCACCAGCGTCACCACCGTGTCGCGGAACTTGGTGTCGCGCTCCTGCTTGAACGACAGCGGCTGCATCGGATCGATGACGACCCGCACCAGCCGTGCCGGGTCGAGATAGCCCTCTTCCAGGTCGAAGTCCCAGGAGCGGTTCTGCTGCGCCATCAGCCGGCGCTGCAGGCGGTTGGCCAGCCGCCCGACGACGCCGGACAGGTTGGCGAGCTGCTTGTCGAGGAAGGCGCGCAGCCGGTCGAGCTCTTCTTCTTCGCACAACTCCTCGGCGCCGACCGTCTCGTCGAAAGCGGTGGTGAAGACCTTGTAGTCGATCTCTTTCGGCAGATTGGTGAAGGGATTGTCGTTGCGGCGCGCTTCGCCGGGTGTTTCGGCATCGGCGTCGTCATCGTCGGACAGATCGTCGGCGGTGGCGTCGGAGGCTTCCGTCTCGGCCGACTGTTCGTCATCGGCGGAAGCTTCGGCATCCTCGGACTGCGACTGCTCGGAGCCGGAATCCTCTTCGCCGCCCTCCTCGCTCTGCTCCTCGCCTTGCGGCTGGTTGTCATCATTGTCCTCGGAATCTTCCGTCTCCTGGTCGTCGCCGAGTTCCTCGGCCATTTCCATGGAGGCCAGCATCTCGCGCACGACCCGGGCGAACGCCTGCTGGTCGCCGAGCTTGGCCGACAATCCGTCGAGGTCGGCCTTGGCCTTCTCCTCGACCCAGGGGCGCCAAAGTTCGACCAGCCGCTCGCCGCTTTTCGGGATCGGACGGCCGGTCAGCTTCTCGCGCACCATCAGGGCAAGAGCTTCCTCGATCGGCGCGTCGGCCTTGTCCTTGATGTCGACGAGGTTGGCCTTGGCGTATTTGTCCTCCAGCATCGAGCCGATATTGTCGGCGACGCCCTGCATGGCGCGTGAGCCTATCGCCTCGACGCGGGCCTGCTCGACCGCGTCATAGATGGCGCGGGCCGCCTTGCCTTCCGGCGCCAGCTTGGTGTGGATGCGCACATCATGGCAGGCGCGCTTCAGCGCCATGGAATCGCCGAGGCCGCGGGTGATCGCGATATCGGTCTTCGATGCCTTCTTGGGCAGCTCCGGCAAGCGCGCGCGGCTGCCGGCGAGCGCCGGCCGGTCCTTGGCGAAACCGACTTCCAGTTCCTTGTCGCCGGCAATGGCGCGCATGCAGACGGTGACGGCACGCTTGAAGCTGTCGGCTTCAGAGCCCGTCTTCGACTTGTTGCGCGTGTTGTCGCCCGGACCCGCCATCATCTATCTCTATTGTACCGCTGGCCGCTGGCCAAGCTGAGTGCGCAGGAGGCCGATAATCTCTTCGACCGAGATCGTAAAATAGCCGCCTTTCCCACTGTCATATGCCTGTCTCCAATGACTGTATCCGTGGTCAAACCCGTCGGGAATTGGACGAACACCCTCAAGTTCAACCAGACTTTCTCTCAGTACGTCAGCCGCTACAGGGAGGTGAGGGATTGTTTGCAGCTGCTTTCCGTCATTAGGTATCGGCGCGTCAGAGACTGAGATCGATACGATCGGCTGACTTTCGCCTTCCAGATAATCGACAGCGCCTATGATCACACGCGAGGATACTGGTGTCGCGCCGTGATACGTCCAAGTCTGCCCAGGTTTGAGTGGTTGGTTCTGGGCCATGGCTGCCTGACTGAGACCAAAGCAGAGGAATACAAGACTCCATAGGAACGTCCGGTGGGTCGTTCCCATGGAGCGGTCTTAGCCCAGCACCACGTTGGCGGCGCTCTCGGGCAGATCCTCGCCGAAGGCGCGCTGGTAGAACTCGGCCACCACCGAGCGCTCCAGTTCGTCGCACTTGTTGAGGAAGGTCAGCCGGAACGCCATGCCGATATTGCCGAATATCTCGGCATTCTCTGCCCAGGTGATCACCGTGCGCGGGCTCATCACGGTCGACAGATCGCCGTTGATGAAGGCCGAGCGCGTCATGTCGGCGACGCGCACCATCTTGTTGACGATGTCCTTGCCCTTGCCGTCGCGATAGTGCTTGGCCTTGGCCAGCACGATGGCGACTTCATTGTCGTGCGGCAAATAATTCAGCGTGGTGACGATCGACCAGCGGTCCATCTGGGCCTGGTTGATCTGCTGGGTGCCGTGATAGAGGCCGGTGGTGTCGCCCAGGCCGACCGTGTTGGCGGTCGAAAACAGCCGGAAGGCCGGATGCGGGCGGATAACCCGGCTCTGGTCGAGCAGCGTCAGCCGGCCTGACGATTCCAGCACGCGCTGGATGACGAACATCACATCCGGACGGCCGGCATCATACTCGTCGAAGCACAGCGCGACATTGTGCTGGTAGGCCCAGGGCAGGATGCCGTCGCGGAATTCGGTGATCTGCAACCCGTCCTTGACCACGATCGCGTCCTTGCCGACGAGATCGATACGGCTGACATGGCTGTCGAGGTTGACGCGCACGCAGGGCCAGTTGAGGCGGGCGGCTACCTGTTCGATATGGGTCGACTTGCCGGTACCGTGATAGCCCGACACCATGACGCGGCGGTTGTAGGCAAAGCCCGCAAGGATCGCCATCGTCGTGTTCTTGTCGAACAGATAGTCCGGGTCGATGTCGGGCACATGCTCCGATGTCACCGAATAGGCCGGCACCACCATCTTGGATTCGAAGCCGAATTTCTCCTTCACCGACACCGTCGTGTCGGGCAGGTTGGCGATGTCGCGATCGACCTTGTTCATATCTCTCAACGTCTCCACGGGCGAAACGTCTGATTTCGCCGGCAATCGATTTTGTCCGGGGGCGGTCTTAAAGCCTTTTCCAACCTTATGAAAGTTGGAAAACGACACGAACCGTATGGTCGCTCAGCACAGGCCCGCCTGTTTGAGCACGCGATAGGCTTGCAGCACATCGCGGAACCGGTCTTCCGAACCTCTGTCGCCACCATTCGCATCCGGATGGTGTAGTTTCACCAGTTCCTTATAGCGCGCCTTGATCTCCTTGCCAGTCGCCTTTGTATCAAGACCAAGCGTTTCCAGCGCCTTGGCCTCAAGCGGCTTGGCCTTGCGCTCGCGCGCCTCGCGCGGATCCTTGGGTCCCTTGAACAGGTCGAACGGGTCGCGCATGCGGTTATAGTAGCCGGCGCGGCCGGAGCGCATCTGGGCCATATCGGGCGACGACCGGGTCGAGGCCCCGTTGGCGCCCATCTTCCAGGTCGGCCGGTGCCCGGTCATGGCTTCCTTCTGGAAGCGCGCGACCTCGGTGTCCGGCACGCCGGAAAAGTAGTTGAAGCCCTTGTTGTACTCGCGCACATGATCGAAGCAGAAGTGGAAATACTCACCCTCCTTCATGCGCCCGACCGGCGCACGATGGGTGCCCGCTTCCTTGCAGCCGTCCCACTGGCAGATCGGCGAGTGCGACTTCAGCTCCGCGTCCTTGTCGGGACGGACGCGAATCTTCTCGAAATATTTGGGGTACGGCTTCATCTTACCCATTTATGGGGCGTTCGCAGATGCGAAACAAGAATTGACATTTTCGCGATCATCGCCCTAACCGCTGAATCGCGGCATAAAGCAGGCGAATGGCGGATTTTGTTGCGCGGCGGCGGCCCCTCGCGAAACCGATTTTCGGTTTCCAGGCCGAGACGCCAACGATATGTGGTGAAGGGAGATGGCGATGTCCATACAGGCGACCATGGAAGACAAGCTCAACAAGGCATTTTCGCCGGACAGGCTGGTTATCATCAACGAGAGCCATCTCCATGCCGGCCACCACCATCACGGCTCCGACCATCACGGCACTTACGACGGCACCGGCGAGACGCATTTTCGCGTCCGCGTCGTCGCTTCCGCCTTTGCCAGCATGAGCCGCATCGACCGTCACCGCGCCGTCAACGAACTGCTTGCCGACGAACTGAAGGCCGGCGTGCATGCGCTGGCGATCGAACCCGCGGCTCCCGGCGAAAAGACCCGCTGGTAGGTCGCTTCCCCGCGCTCAGAGCACCGCTTCGATGAGGAACGGCCCGCGCCGTGACAGCGCACTGTCCAGCAACGCGTCGAAGCGCTCGCACGTATCGGCGCGAGCCGCCTCCACGCCCATGCCTTTGGCCAGCGATACCCAGTCGAGCGAGGGATGGTCGAGGTCGAGCATGCGCCTGGCGTTCTCGCCGATGGCGCCGACGCCGACATTCTTCATCTCGCCATGCAGGATCGCATAGGTTCGGTTGGAAAACACGATCGTCACCACGTCGAGCTTTTCCCGCGCCTGCGTCCACAATCCCTGCACCGTGTACATGCCGCTGCCGTCGGCTTCGAGATTGACCACCTTGCGGTCGGGACAGGCGATTGCCGCCCCGGTCGCCATCGGGATGCCGCCACCGATCGATCCGCCCGTGCCCATCATGTAGTCGTGCGGCGCGGCAAAGGCCGACAGCGCGAAGAAACGCCTGGCCGAGGTGACCGCTTCATCGCAGACGATCGCATCGGCCGGCAGTTTGCGCGCCACCGAAAGTGCGACGGCATCTTCCGTCAGCTTGCCGTTCGGCGTTGCCTCGTCGGGAAAAGCGGCCGCCAGCACCTTGTGTCGCGACGGCTTGATGCCAAGTTCGTCGCGAAGCGCCTCCAGCGCCGCATGCAGATCGTCGCCATGGGCGGCCAATGTCAGCACCTCGCAGCCTTCCCGGACAAGCCGTCCCGGTTTTCCCGGATAGGCGAAGAAGGCAACCGGCTCCTTTGCGCCGACCAGGATCAGAACATCGACGTCGCTCAGCACAGCCATCGCCGCATCGACCGGATAGGGGATGCGGGTCGGCGCGACACGCCCGCGCCCGCGTTGCATCCGTGCGATCAGAACCTCGCCGAACAGCCGGACGTCGCTGCCCGTCGAGATCTGCCCGGCGATGGCGAGCGCATCGGCGCGCGCGGCCTTTCCGCGAACGATCATGCCGGCCCGGCCCGGAGCGGCACGGATCGCCGCGGCGATCTTGCGTACCGCGTCCATATCGACGGCCGGCGTCGGCGCCAACGTCACCTTGCCGGGCAAAACCGCCTCGACTTCGCCCCAGGCGGCATCCGCCGGCAGGATCAGGGTCGCGACGCCGGGTGGTGTCAGCGAGGCGCGAAAGGCCGCTTCAGCTGCCGGCACGACATCGGCCGGACCCTTGACGCGGCCGACCCAGTTGGACATCGGCGCCGCAAGGCTCTCGATATCGCTGGTGAGTGGGGCATCGAGCGGCAGATGGTAAGAGGCGTGGTCGCCGACGATGTTGATCATCGGGCTGAAGGCACGCCGGGCATTGTGCATGTTGGCCAGCCCGTTGGCCAGGCCGGGACCGGTATGCAGCAGCGTCGCGGCCGGCCGATCGGTCATCCGCGCATAGCCATCGGCGGCACCCGTCACCACGCCTTCGAACAGCCCGAGCACGCAACGCATTTTCGGCTTGCGGTCAAGCGCTGCAACGAAGTGCATTTCGGAGGTGCCGGGATTGGCGAAGCAGACCGTCACATCATTGGCCAGAAGCACGTCACACAGGACATCGGCGCCGTTCATGCAATTCCCTCCCGCTCAAGATCGCAGAGCAGTTGCACCCGCGAGCACCTGCAGCAATGTCTTGCCGCTACTTTTGATCTAATCCAGTGCCGTAAAGATCAGCCAACCGTCGATTTCAGGAATGCCAGCGCGGCCGCGGTCAGCGCGTCGCCCTCCTCGCCGAAATCGCGATTGATCGACATATGCGTATAGGCGCTGCCGTCGAACAGCGTAACCTTGGTGCCCGTCGATCGCAGGCGCTCGGCAAAGGCCCTGGAGTCCTCGCTCCGGCCCGATGCCCGCGAATAGGCGATGAAAGTCGGCGGGTGCTTGCGGCCGTCGACATAGCTGGCCGGCGAAAGTGCCGCCCATTGCGCGGGATCGGAAAAGACGCGGGCATAGGCCCGGACCATACCGCCATTCTTGGCAAGTGCTGCAAGATCATAGGCCCTGGTGTCGTCGAGGATGAGCGCGGCTATGCCCGGCAATCCGCCGCGCATGCCGGTCAGCGCAACCAGATGGCAGCCGGCCGAATGGCCCATGCCGACGATGCGGTTGGGATCGCCGCCATGCCGGGCGATGTTGGCCCTGATGTAAGCATAGGCCTTTTCGACGTCACCAGCCTGGGTGGCGACATTGGCCTGCGGCAGCATGCGGTAATCGATGGAGACGAAGCAGAAGCCGTTGGCGAGCAGGAAGGCCGGTTTGGCGTCCACCTGACTGCGTTTGCCAAACTGCCAGGTGCCGCCATGAACGAAAAACACGACCGGCAGGCCGGTTGCACCATCGGGCGCGTAGATGTCGAGCTTGGCCGGCCCGTAGTCGAAGGTTTCTGGCGTGGGCCGGCGTGTTTTCCACGCGGCCGACGCTTCCAACGGCAGCATCGCCGCCATGGAGGCCATGATCAGGCTTCGTCGATCGATCATCATTGTCTCCTGGCAAGGCAAGACTGCACGCGGCCGCCCCAGCCGTCCAGTCAGGGGTTCGCAACACACCCGCTACCCGCTGAATACGGCTCCGCAACGAGCGCTTTGGTCTCGCGGAGTAGCCTCAATCCTTAAGATCGCGGCCACCTCTTCACATGAAGGGAACAAACGGTGCCCCCCGGCAGTTGAATGCGAGACGAGCCGAATGGAAGCCACAGCGGCTCCGAGGGCAAAAGCATCATGCGAGAGAACCAGTCTGACGTCTTCGATCTCTTTTCGGAAATTTACACCAACGCGGCGCAGGAAGAGATCAGCATCCAGCAATATCTCCTTGCCTGCCGCGAGGACAAGTCGATGTATGCCTCGGCGCCTGAACGGATGGTCGAGGCGATCGGCGAGCCGAACCTGGTCGACACCAGCAAGGATGAGCGGCTCGGCCGTATTTTCTCCAACCGGACCCTGAAAGTGTACCCCTCCTTCGCCGATTTCTACGGCATGGAGGATACAATCGAGCGCATCGCCGGCTATTTTCGCTATGCGTCCCAGGGGCTCGAGGAGCGCAAGCAAATCCTCTATTTGCTCGGCCCGGTGGGCGGCGGCAAATCCTCCCTTGCCGAGCGGCTGAAGAAGTTGATGGAACAGCGCCCGATCTACACGCTGAAGGTCGGCAACCAGGTCAGCCCGGTTTTCGAATCGCCGCTTGGCCTTTTCCATCCCGATCGCATGGGCGACCTGCTGGAGGATAAATACGGCATTGCACGACGCCGCTTGAATGGGCTCATTTCGCCATGGGCGGCCAAGCGCCTCGACGAACTTTCCGGCGACATTTCCAAGTTCAGCGTCGTCAAGCTGATGCCGTCGCGACTGCGCCAGATCGGCATCGCCAAGACCGAGCCCGGCGACGAGAACAATCAGGACGTCTCGGCCCTGGTCGGCAAGGTGGACATCCGGCAATTGGAAAACTTCAGCCAGTCCGATCCGGACGCCTATTCCTATAGCGGTGGACTGAACCGGACCACCCAGGGCCTGCTTGAATTCGTCGAAATGTTCAAGGCGCCTATCAAGGTCCTGCATCCGCTGCTGACGGCTACCCAGGAAGGCAGCTACAACGGCACCGAAAATTTCGGCGCCTTTCCCTACCAGGGGATCATCGTGGCCCATTCCAACGAGTCGGAATGGCTGCAGTTCAAGAACAACAAGAACAATGAGGCTTTTCTCGATCGCATCCTCGTCGTCAAGGTGCCGTATTGCCTGCGGATAACCGAAGAGCGGCAGATCTACGAGAAACTGTTGCGGGAGAGCGAATTGGCCGCCAGTCCCTGCGCTCCAGAGGTGCTGGACATCCTCAGCCGGTTTACCGTCTCGACCCGCTTGGCCGAGCACGACAATTCGCCGCTCTACACCAAGATGCGCGCCTATGATGGCGAGAACCTCAAGGAAGTCGACCCCAAGGCAAAGTCGGTTCAGGAATATCGGGACGCCGCCGGCGTAGATGAGGGCATGGCAGGCGTCAGCACGCGCTTTGCCTTCAAGATCCTGTCGCAGACCTTCAACTACGACACCGAAGAGGTGGCCGCCGACCCCGTGCATCTCATGTACATCCTGGAGGAGGCAATCAAGCGCGAACAGTTTCCGAAGGAGACGGAAGCCGCCTATCTGGAGTTCATCAAGTCCGAGCTGGCCGCGCGGTATGCCGAATTCATCGGCCATGAGATCCAGAAAGCCTATCTGGAATCCTACAGCGAGTACGGCCAGAACCTTTTCGACCGCTACATCGCCTATGCCGACGCTTGGATCGAAGACCAGGACTACAAGGATCCCGACACAGGC
Organism: Mesorhizobium sp. M7A.F.Ca.CA.002.09.1.1; assembly: GCF_003998555.1. Lineage (NCBI taxonomy): Bacteria > Pseudomonadati > Pseudomonadota > Alphaproteobacteria > Hyphomicrobiales > Phyllobacteriaceae > Mesorhizobium > Mesorhizobium sp. M7A.F.Ca.CA.002.09.1.1. Next base: position 11,022 of record NZ_RZRR01000067.1, read on the forward strand.
CAGATCCTCAACCGCGAGGTTTTGGACAACGAGCTTTCACAGGTCGAAAAACCGGCCGGCATCGCCAATCCCAAGGACTTCCGCAATGAGGTGGTGAAATTCACCCTGCGCGCCCGTGCAAGAAACCATGGCCGCAACCCGGCGTGGACAAGTTACGAAAAGCTGCGGGAAGTCATCGAAAAACGCATGTTCGGCCAGGTCGAGGACCTCCTGCCGGTGATCAGTTTCGGCTCCAAGCAGGACAGTGTCACGG
>NZ_RZRR01000681.1:0-3144 GCF_003998555.1 Mesorhizobium sp. M7A.F.Ca.CA.002.09.1.1
CTCTATGAGGGTGTCGGCTCGGTCGACGCCATCGACACCGCGATGCGGCTCGGCGCCAACCATCCGATGGGGCCGCTGCAGCTGGCTGACTTCATCGGGCTCGATACCTGCCTGTCGATCATGCAGGTGCTGCATGACGGCCTGTCGGACTCCAAGTACCGCCCTTGCCCGCTCCTGGTGAAATATGTCGAGGCCGGCTGGCTCGGCCGCAAGACCGGGCGCGGCTTCTACGACTATCGCGGCGAGCATCCCGTCCCGACGCGCTGAGCGGATCGTCGGCGCAAATCAGGGACAAGCCTTTCGGTTCAGCGGCGACGGGTCTATCAGGAGGCCACCGCCAGTGGCTCTGTCCGGCCATCCACGATCTGTGCGTCGGGCGCCACGGAGACACAGCCACGGCCCGCCGCCTTGGCGGCATAGCAAGCCGCATCGGCCCTGGCGATGATCTCGTCGACCTCGCCACAATTGGCATTGATCGCAGCCAACCCGATGCTGGCGCCGATCACGTGAGGACGGCCGTCCCAGGTGAAGTCTAGCCCGCCGATCGCATCGATGATGGAGCGCGCCGCGATCTTGGCGCCGGCTGCCGAACCCGATTTCAAAACGACCGCGAATTCGTCGCCGCCGAGGCGAGCGACGATGTCGTCTGGACCAAGCACGCCGCGAATAGCCACGGCAACCCGCTTCAGCAGCGCGTCTCCCGCCGCGTGGCCACCCGTGTCGTTGACCAGTTTGAAGTGGTCGAGGTCGATGAACATGAACTGATGTCCGGCGCCTCCGACCGACCTTGTCGTGTCGCCGACCAACCTTGTCGTGTCGGCGGTGCCGTCCTTGCGCGCCTGGTCGACGAGGTCCTCCATGGCGCGGATGAAGCTGGAGCGGTTGGCAAGGCCGGTCAGCGCATCGTGTGCCGCGGCGTGGGCGAGCTGGCGCTGCAGCGCGCGCGCATCGGTAAAGTCCTGGAAGACGATGACCAGCCCGCAGAATTCGTTGCGGTCGTTGACGATCGGCGACACCACCTGGCGGATGCTGCAGCGCGTGTCGTCGCGCCGGATGAGGACGGCGCGGCTGTTCTGGTCGGCGGGCGCATGAACGCCAACCGCGGGCCGGGTCACGCCGATCCTGTGCCCCGTCTCCTCGTCGACCGCCCAGTAGACATGGCCAAGCATCTTGCCGAGAGCCTCGCCGCCGGCAATCCCGGTCAGCTTTTCGGCGACCGGGTTCATGAAGGTGATCCGGTTTGCGGCATCGGTGCAGATGACGGCATCGCCGATCGATTGCAGCGTCACCCTCAGCCGCTCCTTTTCATCGGCAAGCATTGCCGCCGACACGGTGAGGCGCTCTTCGGCCTCCTTGCGGCGGGTGATGTCGGTCAAGCTGCCGATGGCCCTGATCAGCCGTCCATCCTCATCACGTTCGATGGCCTTGCCGCGGTCGAGGATCCACACCCAGTGGCCATCCTTGTGGCGCATCCTGAACTCGGCCTCAAAGAACGGTGTCTTGCCCTCGAGATGAGCGCGATCCGCTTCGGCGACAGTCTCGCGATCATCAGGATGGATCATCGTCAGCCAGCGGTCGGTGTCGCCATCGAGCTCGCCATCCGCATAGCCCAGCATCTTGACCCAGGTCGAGGAATAGGTCGTGCCGCCCTTGCGCATGTCGAGGTCCCAGACGCCCTGGCCGGCGCCGGCGAGCGCGAAATTCCAACGCGTTTCCGCTTCGGCAATGCGCGCCTCGGCCTGCTTGCGAGCGTCGATGTTCTCGATTTGCGAGACGAGATAGAGCGGGCGGCCGCTGGTCTCATCGCGAATGACCGAACCGGCAAGATGGGCCCAGACGGGCGTTCCGTCCTTGCGGAGATAGCGCTTCTCGAAATGGAAGGAATTGACCGTGCCCGCCTTCAGATCGTCCATCGTCTCCCGCCCGATCTGCTGGTCGTCGGGATGCGTGATCTGGAAGAAAGTCAGCGTCTCGATCTCTTCGCTTGTGTAGCCAAGCATGGCCGCGAAGGCCGGATTGGTCTGGCGGATGCGCCCATCGAGACCGACAACGACGATACCGATCGCTGAATCCTCCATGGCGCGGCGGAAGCGCAGCTCGCTCTCGGCGATCGGTTGGCGATCCATGCTGATCCTGCGGGTGGACAGGGGGGCGAGGAACAGCGCGCCCGCCGCCACTGCCATCGCGATCTGCAGGCAGAGTTTCAAGGCTTCGGTGCCCAGGTCCAGGCGCGACAGCAGGATCGAGGCCGCCAGCACGCCCAGGCCGGCGACGAGCAACGCCAGCCCTGCACGCCCAAGAGATTCTCGGCTGGTCAATCCTCGCCGCATCACGATACGTGCCACCCCCGTGCGCAAACGCATGTTCTCGCCTCAACCTTGGCGGATCGATTTTAAGGAAAGGTTGCGTCAGGCATTCCGGTGCCATCGCTAACCGGCAAACAATTGCCGGCATGATTAAGGATCGGTATGCGCGAGCGGGCGAGCGTGGCGCAACGCTACCAGCGCACGAAAAACCGTCCGCCGAGCGCGCCAAGCAATGCGAGCGCTGCAATGGCTATCGTGTACCAGGTGGCGACGAAAAGCGGCGAATCGTCGAAGCAGTGGGCGGCATAGAAGGTTGCCGCCAGCCCGCCGGCGAGCAGGCCTGCCACCGCACCGGCAAGCACCGGCCGTGTCGGCGCCCCGTAGCGCAGCATCCACAGGAAGATGGCAAGCGGACCGAGGCCGATCAGCGGGATGAAAGCCATGCAGATCATCATGTTGGAGCCGACCATTTTGGTTCCCCACAGCGCCTCCGGCACCATGAAAAGCTCCAGAACCACCGCCACGGCTACCAGCACTGGCGCCGCAGCCATCCCAACCATCGCCCGGCCCGTCGACGCACCCGGTGTCGACAAGGCGCGGATCAGGGCGAAGGCGCTGACGGCAAGCACGATGGTGAAAACGAATTTGGAAAGGAAGCGCATCGTGTGCGCGGCCGCCATGAAATCCGGGCGTGGGCCGATGGTCAGCAGGAAAACGACGGCCGCGATCACCGCTGCCGCACCGGCGGCCAGCCACCAGGCCGATTGCAGCGGCATCGCCTTGCTGGTTGCATCGGCGTCCAGCGCCTTGATGAGATCGTCCGTTCTCATGTCATTCC
>NZ_RZRR01000682.1:0-3135 GCF_003998555.1 Mesorhizobium sp. M7A.F.Ca.CA.002.09.1.1
TACGTAGGCAGAGAGTTTGAGGGACAGCGCCCCCCTCTCTCCTGCCGGACATCTCCCCCACGAGGGGGGAGATTGGCCGCTTGAAAGCCAGCTCAAATCCAGCGGCGCACGCGTTTGGCGTAGTCGCGGTATTTCTTGCCGAATTTTGCCGCCAGCACCTTTTCCTCGCCTTCGATCGCCACCTTCTGCGTGGCATAGGCGGCGATGAACGCCAGCGGCAGGAACCACACGATGCCCGAGACAAAGGCGACGCCGATCAACAGCAGCGTGTTGGCCAGATACATCGGATTGCGGGTGACGCCGAAGGGACCCGTGGTGACCAGGTGATCGGGTACAGCGTTGGGGTTGAGCGTGGTCTTGGCCCGGATCATGGTGCGGATCGCGGTGAACCAGAGTGCGGCGACGGCAAACAGCGCCACCCAGCCGGCCGCGAACAGGATATCGCCCAGCAGGTCGCCGATCCAGGGCAGGGGATAGAGCAGGCCCAGTGCGATGCTGACGGCGATGGCGGCGATGTAGATCAGCGGCGGCCACGGTATGAGCCCCGGCTTCGGCTGGTTCTCGGTCATTCGGCCCCTCCCTCCATCAACTTGCTGTCGGTCTTGGCGGTGCACATGCCGGCGAGATCGGACAAATGCGCTTTCCACTCCGCAGTCTGATCGTTGTTGTAGAGCCTATCAAGCGTGGACTCGCCCTCGAGTGTATCGAGCATGCAGACACAGTAGCTCGTACAGAACTCGGTGTCGCGCGACTGCTCGCAGGACAGCTGGCAGGTTTTGAGGAAATTCACCTGCGGGGTTTCGACCTGCGCCGGCATGATCTGCGAGAACAGCCAGACGCAGCCGATCAGCAGCGGCTGGTGGATCAAATAGAAAGCCAGGCTGTGCCGACCGATGAAGACCAGCGGGTTGGCCAAGCGACCGGGCGCCAGATTGGCAAGCCTGGCAAGCAGGCCGGCACCTGCGGCGAGTTTCGTCACCGCGATGCCCGCAAGCACGGCGCCGAACCACGGAAACAGCGGAACGTAGTCGTTGGAGCGCGGATTGGTCGCCGACAGGCCGACCCACCACAGCCATGGGTGATCGAAGGCCTCGAAGCGCAGATAGACGGGGGCGGCGATAACGAGCGCAGCGACGACAAGCGTCAGCAGCGCCGGCAGGCGCAGGAAGGCGAGACCGAGCAGGCTGGCCAGCGCGATCTCGTGCAAGATGCCGAAGAAGATGAAGCCGTCCGGAGTGGCTATGCGGGTGACGACCGAAATCGCGATCGCGGCTCCGGCGACCATGGCGAACCGCTTCCAGAAGCCGTTCCAGCGGATTTGTCGGCCGTGGGCGAGATACAGGCTGACGCCGACCAGGAACAGGAAGGTCGAGGCGATGCAGCGCGCGTAGATCTTCCACCAGCCGAAGGCGGTCAGGCCGGGATCGGTGTAGCCGAAGAACTCCAGATCCCAGGTGAAATGGTAGCTTGCCATGGCGATCAGCGCGATGCCGCGCACGATGTCGATGGCGACGATGCGCTTTGGTCGATCCTGAACGGGTGCGGTCGGCGTTTGGATGCTCATGGTCTCGCATTCTGATTCAGCCCCGCTGGAGGACTATCACGGTTGCCCGGGACAAAAGAAGACCGGCAACCCTGCCGATAGCGCCGGATCAGCCGCGGCATTGGGCCAGTGCCGGAAAGCCTTTGGCCGGCTTCGCTTTTGCCGGATGCACGTCGGTTTCCTCTTATTGGCGCTGAGGTCGCCACGGCAGATTTGACCCGGTGAATCTGCTTCGGGGAAAGCAATGTCCACCCATGTGCGCCATCCGATCTGGCTACCGGCCCTCAAGGCCGCGGACGCGCGCACCTTCGCTTCGCTCTATGCGGTCGAATCCTTCGCCCGCGCCACGGTGTCGAGCGTCATCCCGATCCAGGCTTACGAGATCCTGCACAACGAGCAGATCGTCTCGATCCTCTACACCGTCGTGGCGATGCTCGGCCTGTCGGTGACATTGTTCATGCCGATGCTGATCCGCCGTTTCGCCCGGCGCTGGGTCTACACGGCGGGCGCCTGCCTGCTGGCCATTGGCTCGCTGTTCTTCGTCACCGACACGCTTGCCGGGCAACTGGCCGGCATGCTGTGCCGGGTGATGGGCGCCAGCGCGCTGTCGATCACGCTCAACCTCTACATCATGGACCACATCCGCAAGACCGACTTCATGCAGGCCGAATCGCTGCGCATGGCGTGGTCGATGCTGGCCTGGACCGGTGGGCCGACGCTCGGCATCTTCCTCTACACGCGCTTCGGCGTCTATGCCGCGCATGGCGCGGTGGCCGTGTTCGCGTTAGCCTTGCTGGCATTGTTCTGGACCTACCGGCTCGGCGACAACCCGTCGATCCGTCCCGGCAAGACGCGACCAGCCAATCCGCTCGCCAATATCGGCCGCTTCATCGCCCAGCCCAGGCTCAGGCTGGCCTGGCTGATCGCGTTTGGGCGCTCCTGTTTCTGGACGACGTTCTTCGTCTATGGGCCGCTGTTCATGGTCATTACGGGTGAGGGCAAGCTGGCCGGCGGCCTGCTGGTTTCGGCCGGCAACGCGCTTTTGTTCATGGCGATTTTCTGGGGCAAGGCGGGAAAGCGCTTTGGCGGCCGCAGGACCATGACATTTGCCTATTTCGCCATGTCGGTCGCGCTTCTGGCGGCGGGCTTCGTCGGCGAAACCGTGCCGCTGCTCACCGGCGCCTTCCTGCTCTGCGGCGCCTTCTTCACCATTGCACTCGACGCGCTCGGCTCGACCGCCTTCATGCGCTCGGTGCGCTCCTATGAAAGATCGCAGATGGCGGCAGTCTATCGCACCTATCTCGACTTTTCCGAGCTGACGCCGCCGCTGGTCTATTCGGTGGTGCTGGCCTTCTTCGGCCTGGGCTCGGTGTTCGTCACGCTCGGCCTGCTGGCGGCGGTCTGCGGCTTCGTGACGTGGCGCTATCTGCCGAAATCGCTTTGACCTTCATGGCGCATTCGCAACGGTCGCCGGCGGAATTTGGTTTGCCGGACGCGAGGATTCTGCCTATAGTCGCCGGTGTCGCCGGTTCCATTTTGGAGCCAAGAGGGAATGCGGTAAGGGCGGATTTCGCCCAATGCCGTGGCTGCCC
>NZ_RZRR01000683.1:0-3129 GCF_003998555.1 Mesorhizobium sp. M7A.F.Ca.CA.002.09.1.1
GAGCCGCATCGCCACACCCGCCGATATCTATCCGGTTTTTCGCCAGCTCTTCGGCAGGCAACCGGCCGCCCTCAAGAGGGCATGAGGGTTCCCGATGGCCAGACAAGCGAGCAAATCCAGCCTGCTTTTTTCAGGGTCCGACTGGGATTTCAAAACATTGTCGCGGGCCTATGACGCTATCGAGGCACTCGCGGTCGAAGAGCTTCATCTGGACACCTATCCCGTTCAGATGGAGATCATCTCGTCGCAGCAGATGCTCGACGCCTATTCGTCCATCGGCATGCCATTGATGTACCGTCACTGGTCTTTCGGCAAACATTTCCTCCACCAGGATTTGCTCTATCGCAAGGGCGGGCGGGGGCTTGCCTATGAACTGGTCATCAATTCCAATCCCTGCATCGTCTATCTGATGGAGGAAAACACCATGGCCCTGCAGGCCCTGGTGACGGCCCACGCAGCGCTCGGGCACAATCATTTCTTCAAGAACAATCAGCTGTTCAAACAGTGGACGGATGCGGGTGCGATCCTCAGCTACCTGGACTTCGCCAAGGGCTACATAGTCCGCTGCGAGGAGCGGCACGGCCTCGCCGCCGTCGAAGCTGTTCTCGATTCCGCCCACGCGCTGATGGATCAGGGCGTGTTTCGCTATCACCGGCCGCCGAGGTTGTCGTCGGAACGGCAACGCGAAGGAATTCGCGAGCGTCTCGAATACGAGGAGCGCTCCTACAACGACTTGTGGCGTACGCTGCCGGCCTCGCAGCAAGCGGCCAACGACAAGGGCCAGGACCCAGAGTGGAAGAAATCGCTCAATCTGCCCGAGGAAAACCTGCTCTATTTCCTGGAAAAGAACAGCCCAGTACTGGAGACCTGGCAGCGCGAGATCATCAGGATCGTTCGTGTCATCGCGCAATATTTTTACCCGCAACGGCAGACACAGGTGATGAACGAAGGTTGTGCCACTTTCGTGCACTATACGCTGATGAACATGCTGTTCGACCGCGGCCAGATCAGCGAAGGCGCCATGCTCGAAATCCTGCGCAATCATTCCAACGTGGTCTTCCAGCCGGCCTTCGACGATCCGCGTTTTTCAGGCATCAACCCCTATGCTCTCGGCCTCGACATGATGCAGGACATTCAGCGCATCTCGACCGAACCCACGGCCGAGGACCGCGATTGGTTCCCCGACATGGCCGGCCAGGGCAACTGGCGCGAGGTCCTGCTGGACGCCTGGGCCGAGCATCGCGACGAATCCTTCATCCGCCAGTACCTCAGCCCTGCCTTGATCCGGAAATGGCGGTTTTTTGTGCTCGGCGACGCTGCCGACCAGCCGCATTGCCTGGTCGCGTCCATCCACGATGAGCGCGGCTACGCCAAGATACGCGCCGCGCTCGCCAACAGTTATGATCTCGGCGCGAACCGGCCGGACATTCAGGTGGTGGATGTCGATCTGCTCGGCGACCGCCATTTGCGGCTGCAGCACAAGGTCAATGACGGCATCCTTCTCGAGGATGCCAGCCGCGACGCCACGCTTCGTCACATCCGCAGGCTTTGGGGTTATGAAGTCAGCCTGGCGGCCATGGATGCCGAGACCGGCGCGACGATCCACGAACGCTCGACGAGCCAGATCGCGGGATGACGGCACCCGGTCTCCCGGCGCACATCAGGCGTCGCCGGCTGGCCTGATCCTCAGCCTTGCGATCCGGTTCTTGTCGCGTTTCATGACGATGAAGCGCTTGCCGTGGAACGTAAAAGCCTGCTTCTCCTCGGGGATCGATTGCGTCTCGTGGATGACGAGGCCGGCAATGGTGGTTGCCTCCTCATCCGGCAGGTTCCAGTCGAGAGCCCGGTTGAGGTCACGGATCGGCACCGTACCGTCGACGACCACGGAGCCGTCGGCCTCCTGCTTGACGCCCTGTATGTCGACATCGTGCTCGTCGGCGATCTCGCCGACGATCTCCTCGATAATGTCCTCCAGCGTCACCAGCCCTTCGACCTCGCCATATTCGTCGACGACGACGGCGAAATGCGCCTTGCGGCGAAGGAAGGCGTTGAGCTGTTCCTGCAAGGTCGTGGTGTCGGGCACGAACCAGGGTTTCGAAGCGATCTTCATGACGTCGATCCTGGAGAAATCGTTGCCGACTTCGTTCAAGGCGCGCAGCAGATCCTTTGCATGCAGCACGCCGACGATGTTGTCGAGCGAGCCTTTCCACAGCGGCATGCGGGTGTGCGGGCTTTGCAAAATCTCGCGCACCACCGCTTCCGGCGCATTGTCGGCATTGACCGAGCGCATGTTGGTGCGGTGGACCATGATGTCGGAGACTTCGAGCTCGGCGAGATCGAACAGGCCGCCGACGCGGTCGCGATCCTCGCGCACCACCTGGCCGTCGCGGCGGAAATCGTCGACCGCGCCGCGCAATTCGTCCTGGCTGGAGCGCTGCGGCTCGATGCGTGAAAGCTCGTACCCGAATATGGCAAGCAGGCGCGTGCGCACGGCAACGAGCAGCACGATGAGGATGGCAAGGACGGCGACAACGATCCAGCCGGGCTCGTTCATCTCCGGTCGCTTTCCTTTGGGTGGTTCTCCCTCAGAAACGACAGCACTTCCGATGCCGGAACATCCTTGGCAATGAAAGCCTGGCCGACGCCGCGCGTCAGGATGAAGGTCAGCGCGCCGCGCGACACCTTCTTGTCCTGGGTGATAAAGGCAAGCAGCGCCTCGGCGTCAGGCAGATCGCCCGGGATGTCGGCTATTCGCCAGGGCAGGCCGACGGCGCGCAGATGCGCCTCGACGCGCGCGGCATCGTCGGGGCTGGCCAGATTGAGCCGCGACGAGAACCGGTAGGCCAGCGCCATGCCGATGGCGACCCCTTCGCCATGGACGAGGCGGCTTCCGTCATATTGGGTGGCGGCTTCCAGCGCGTGGCCGAATGTGTGGCCGAGATTGAGCAGCGCGCGGTCGCCGGTCTCGAACTCGTCACGCGCAACCACGTCGGCCTTGGCGCGGCAGGCTTCGGCAATCGCCTGCGCCCTCTCCGGCCCGCCGGCAAAAACCTGGACCCAATTCTTTTCCAGCCAGGCGAAAAATTCCGGCCGGTCGATGAGCCCGTATTTGGCGAGCTCGGCATAGCC